>JBGSHH010000409.1:0-4146 GCA_041752355.1 Pirellulaceae bacterium
GCCGCTGCGAGCGAGAGCCAATGGTCATGCATCATTCTGTTTCCTCACTCGCCCCGATTGCGGTTAGAATTCGGATGACCCTTTTGGCGCCCTGAAGTTGTTATTGCCACCTCGCCATCGCATCAAGTGAACTTTTCAACGATCGAAAAGGGTAACGGCGTAGCGTGCCACCGCGCAGGACCAGACTATTCTGAAAACAATCGCCTCATACGCATATTAGTCGTAAGTTGGGCAGCTTGTTGTGGCGTGATTCCATTGACATCGGCAATTGATTGGTCAGCGCCGAATCCCAACAACAGCGCCAATAGTCGCTCGTTTTCGTATTCGATCGCATAATGCAGCGCCGTTTTGCCGTTGTTGTCGACAGAGTTGATGTTGATGCGGTTTTCCTTTAACAATGTTGCCGCGCTCGTCGAGTGGCCCATGATAGCCCAATGTAGGGCGGTCCTGCCTTTCGCATCCGTTGCATTCAGTTGACGTTGATTGTGAACGATGTCAGTAGCCACGCTTATCGCGGCATGAAATGATGCGACCATCAGATCGGTGACACCAGCGTCCAATTGCGCCGGCAATGCTTCGTGCAGACGAATCTTTCTAAAGGTATCTATATCATCTCGCATAATTGATCGAAGCAATACACTTCCATAATCAGGAAAATCGGGTTCGCTCGTTAGTGCGTTGAGGAACTCCAAGTACGTTCTACCGACAAGCACTAGATCAATCGAATCAGCGGTTTGTACATAGATCGCCCCAAGATCAGCGTCGCCACATGATATTACGTATAAATCCCCGCACGTAGATGTAGCAATCGGCAACAGCGACTTATCGGCTTGTAGAGCAAGATACCACTCAATGCTGCAAAGTTCCTCGGTATCTTGGCGGAGTCCTAAAAGCTCGAAGACGTCATACATATCATTTGAGGCGTAAAATTGTCCTGGGGGTCTTAGTCGCCCCCCGTTCTGCGCGGAAGTGAATGCAAAAAACTCTTGCGACAACTGTCCACTGATCTTCGATTCGATTCGCGTCCAGTCAGAATCGTTGGGCAAGTTGAAGCCATCTGTTATTCGGGGTCGCATGATATCAATCTTCGTAAGCCGAAAAGGACATGCACAATTGGCAAGTGCCTTTTGCCATCCGTTGTCGGAGCCCGTTACCTGTCCGCTTCGGGCAGCAAGACCTCTTCCGGCGATTCGGTCGCGCCGTCATACGGAATCGGTGGTTCGGCGCACTCGACGATGGGGTTGTAGTCCGGGCCGATGTTGCCGGGATCGATCCAAACGCCGCGCTCATCGATCCGCATCGTGCCGAGATCGAAATCGAGATTGCGGCGTTGCACTTCAAAGTTCACCCACACGCTGAGAAAGTCGTTCTGCACGTTGAGCAAGTCCGACAATGCCGACACCAGGTCGCGCGCCGTGGTGTTGCTGAACGTTTGCTCGACGCCCGGTTGAGGCGGCTCTTGCAAACGCAGGCGAGTCAACTCCACCTGAGCGACGGCGACGAGCACCGCAGCGCGACGCAGTTCAAAGTTCAGCTTGTTCAAATCGAGCGTGCGAATGATCTGGCGCAAGCCGTTCTTGACGCCGTCTTCGAAAGCGTAGTAGCTGCGGCGCGCTTGTTGATACTCGATGAGCGACTGGCGATAAACGTTGCGTTCGGACAATCGCGTCAGCGGCGAATCGAACTGCACGCCGGCTCGCAAGCGACCCGTGGTATCGTTCAACGCCAGCGGATTGTTGCCGGTGTTGCTGATATCACCGCTGAAGAGGATGTTCAAATCGCTCTCCAGGTTGTCGGCGTTGAATTCGATCAACCGCCACGAGTCGACCAGCGACGCCCGCGCGTTCATCCAGTCCAGACGATTGTCGCTGGCGATTTCGATGGCCCGATCGGACGAGAGATCGACGCGTTGGAGGGACACGCTTTCCGTGCGAGCGCGAGCTTGCGCGAGCGAGAGTTCCAAAATGCTCGCGGAGAGTTCGTTGAGATGGTTGGGAATCGCTTGCAGCACTTTCTCGCGAAGTTCCGTGAGCAACAGCATGCCATCCATCGTCGGACCATCTTTGAGCAGCTTATCGAGATCGGCCTGATACTGGTTGTGGAGTGTGGCGAACGATTCCCAGCGCTTTTGCAGTTCCACAAGTTGCGCACGCAACTGTTGCGGCATGTTGTCCAGGCGATCGAGATTGAACAGGCTGGGCTCAATCACCACACGGGTGAACTCGTTGAGGTCGGCCTTGGCGGCGCTGGCTTGCGCCGCTGCTTCCAAGACACGGGCTTTGAGAATCGCCATGTCTTCCTTGCGGCTGGGGATCGAGACTTCCAAGTGTTCGATATCGGCATAGGCGCGGGCCAGATTCTTCTCCAGCAGCTCCAAGCGCACGGCTTCCGCTTGCTTGACGTAACCTTTGATCTTTTCCAGTTCGGCAGCAATTGCTGGGCTCCAAGCAATTTGCAGCATGTCCCCTTCACCGGTGGCGGCGTTGCCGATCACGAGCAGCGAATCGCCTAGCTCTTGTTGCAAAGTGCCGATTTCGTTCTGCAGCGGCACGACCTCGGGATCGATGAGATTGAACGGATCGAGCATCGGATCGGCGATGATGACATCCAGCGTTGGCGTGAGACCGAGCGTGACTTTGTAGGTGTCGAGCTGGTTTTGATACGCCGTCTTGGCATTGAGCAATTGACTTTGCGCGTTGAACAGCGCTTGCCGCGCTAGTTCGACTTGGAAATAGTCGATGCGGCCCGCATCGAAGAAGGCTTGCAGTTGCGCCAGGCTGGTGCGGAGCGAGGCGATGTTGGCTTCTTGATTGCGAATGTTCTGCTGTTGTTGCAGCAGTCCCATATAGCCACCGGCTTGTTGCGCGCCAGCTCCACCTGCCACGCCGCCACCACCACCTTGGTTTTGATTACCGAAGTTGACGGTACCAAAGCCGCCGCCGCCGGTGCCGGAGAAGCCATCCAGACCGCTACCACCGAACACACCACCGCTGCGTTGCGGTCCACTCGAGGCGTCGCGGCCCGTGATGATATTGACGTAGAAGCCCTGGCGATAGCGTTGCATGGCGCGCACGTTGGCCAGCAAGGTCCGCTCGGAACGCGTCAATCGTTCCAGCACGCGATCGCGTCCACCGGCGCGCAAGAGTGGCTGCGCCAGCGCGAAATCGATGAGCGTCGTGGCGCTTTGCGTATCCGGACCGGAGAATTGCCAGACCATCGAGTTGGCGAGTCCCACCACAAATTCGCCGCCGGTGGTCGTGAGACGTGTCATCCGCCAGCCGCGCGCTGCGGGGAACGTGCCCGTGCTGAAGACGCTGCTGCTATTGCCTGTGCCGTTGCGGTCGGGTCCGTCCGCGGTATAGAAGGCCTGCCAACCGGCAAAGAACTGGGCATCGAAGCGGAAGCGTTCGAAGGAGACGTCCAGCGCCGAAAGATAGAGTGTTTCCAATTCGTTCTGGTAGTTGCGTGACTGCAAGCGCCCCATCACCACGGCGTCGTCGGCATCCAGCACGAGCACGCCATCCTCGTTCAGCGGCAGATAGGCGGTCCAAGTGGGGTTATCGACAAACGGCGTGTCGCCATTGCTGTGCCACCAGGGATAGCCGTTCTTCTTATCGACCTTGTGCATCATGCTGTGCGACGCCGGATCATCCGGCGGCATCGGCTCGAAGTCCGGACAGTTCGGATCGTACATGCGCGAACGGGGATCGAGCTGGATCGTGTAATCTCCCAGATCCCAACGTGGATCGAACTGCTTCGCGCCGACCAGGCCATAGACTTCGTCGTCGGCGGAAGTGCGATACCAGGCGCGCGAACAGCCCAGGCTGCTCAGCGCGATGATTGTCAGCAGGGTGAACAGTTTGCGATTCATGCCGCCTCCCGTTGGCTCGTGGTGGCGCGTGTGATATCAGGACTATGCGAAATAGCATGGGCCAGATCGTGCAGTTGTTCGGCCAGTTGGCGACGTTCGCTTGTCGAAAGCTTCAGATGCGGCGCGTGCGACCAACTCGCCAGGTCGCTCAACAGCAGCGACAAGAGCGCCGCCCCCTCAGGCGTGATTCGCCAATACTGCCGACGACGATCGGTCGAAGGGCGGCGGCCGATCAGCCAGCCACGCGTGCCGAGCGCTTCGAGCAATCCGCTGAG
>JBGSHH010000410.1:0-7161 GCA_041752355.1 Pirellulaceae bacterium
CCGGTTCTACGAACTCCAAACGAACAAGCCGTTGTACTTCACCAAGGAATACGCGTTAACTTACGACGACAACGACCTGCCAACGCACTATGGCTTTCAAGTCGGCAGCAAGTTGGCGCAAATCGAGCGCGAGTATCAGAAGCTGCTGGCGACGCCTGCGAATGAACTACGCGTATCGCACTCCAAGCCAATCAAAGTGACGCCTGCCCTCGAAAAGCAAATTCGCGCCATTATCGCCGGACTGGACAAACGCGGTGCATGGGTCGAGCCAGGCAGCCTTAAGTATCAGAAGTACGAAGGCTCTATTATTGACATGGCGACGGCAGTCAAGAATTTGAATGCGCTGGCGGAGTATTTGTTGGTGACGAAATAGGCAATTGGGCGATGGCACGTTCTCTCAATGTTTGTCTGGTGCTTTGTGAAAACTGGGCTGCTGATCCTGCAGAAAATGAAGCAAAAAAATAACCGCTTGCTAGAATTCGCGTTACGACTATCGACTACCGGCGGGGAAACTTCCTTTATAAAAGGTTTGCCCATTACACCTATGACTTTGACCGAATCACAAATTGTGGAGCGATTGCGAAAAACAATTGCAGAACACGCAGGACCGGTCGCCGAAGCCGACATTACAAACGCTGAAGCGGACCTTGATGTCAGATTTCCAATTAGCTATCGAGTATTCTTGAAACACTTTGGGGCTGGTTACCTTTCAGGTTTTTGCGAAATTGCAGGGCTTGGAGTGGGGCGAGCTACCGATCCGGAGCCGCCGCAATGGTCTCATGTCGTCGATCTGAACTTGCGAATGCGCAGAGCCTCACGCGGCTTGATACCGCAGGAGTATATCCGGATCAGTGATGATGGCGGTGATTTTTCTTTTCAGCTTGATACTGGTAAAACCGATGACCGAGGTGAATGTCCGGTCGTTGTCCTTGGACCGGGTCGCGATGGCATCGCAGTTGCTGGCACATTTTTGGAGTTTGCCGAAATCGTCGCTGCGGAGAAACTGGAATACTAACTGGCCACTCGGCCGATTGTTCAATCGTTCCACCTGCGCTAGACGATGAGACTGCCAAATAACATTGGCATGTGCGGATCCGCCGGCAGCGCGTTTTCAAGTGGTTCAGCACTGAATCAGTCCGCCACGTTTTCGCCGACCTTTTTTTCAAGTTGATCGAATACCTCCAGAAACCAACTCCGCATGCACTTGATGGAGCACCACTGCAAGTCGAACTGCCCGCCCTTTAGGTCACGAACGACGCGAATATCCGCCGAATCCCGCATATCAGGGTCGCGGCCATGAATTCCGATGTGCAGAAATGCTCGAAGATTGTTCGATGCAATACTGTCTTGTTCATCTTGAGAAAGTAATCGAGCGCCAGCCGAAAGATATGCCAATCCATGAGTGAATCTGACACCACAAACGGGGCAAATCCCATCTCGCGGATAGAAACCGCGATCGTATGAAGTTAGCAAGGGAAAATCTGGCATAGGCGAGTCTCTTAACCTTCAAACCGCAACAGCCCGTACTTCTTCTTCCCGCTGCGCAGCACAATGGTCGTTTCGCTGGCCAAGTCCGTTTCCGTTAACGTCCGCGCGATGTCATCGATGCGGCGATTGTTGACGTAGGCACCGCCCCCTTCGAGCGTGCGACGGGCTTCCCCTTTGCTCTTGGCCAGACCGGCTTCCACAAACGCGTCCAAGAGTCCGATTCCGGGCGCGCCAAGCTTGTCGCGCGACAGCGTTTTGCTCGGCACGTCGGCGAATATCTCGCTCACTTGGGCGTCGCTGAGATTGGCAATTTCCGCGCCACCCAGGATTTCGAAAAACATCTGCGTCGCGCGCTGCGCGGCGGCTAAACCAGCTTCGCCATGCACCAGTCGCGTGATCTCTTCCGCGAGTTTCTTCTGGCTGGCGCGCTCTTGCGGGGCCGCGGCGCGGGTAGCATCGAGCGCTTCGACTTCCGCCTGCGAAAGCTCGGTGAGAAAACGCAAACAGGTGCCGGCATCGGCATCGGCGGTATTGATCCAGTATTGGTAGAACTGGTAGGGGCTGGTCCGCTCGGCCGAAAGCCACACGGCGCCTTTTTCGGTCTTGCCCATCTTCTTGCCTTCGCTCGTAGTGAGCAAAGGGCAAGTCATGCCGAACAGTTGCGCGCCGTGCATGCGCCGAGCCAGGTCGATACCGGCGGTGATGTTCCCCCATTGATCGCTGCCACCAACTTGCAACTCGCACTGGTGCGACTTGTGCAAGTGCGCGAAGTCGTAAGCTTGCAGCAGCATGTAACTGAACTCGGTGTAGCTGATACCGGTGTCGCGCTCGATGCGGCTTTTGACCGAGTCCTTCGAGAGCATCACATTGACCGGAAAATGCTTGCCGACATCGCGCAAGAACGCGAGGTAGCTGAAACCGTTCATCCAATCGAAGTTATTCAAAAGCAGCGCCGCGTTGTCGCCGGACTCAAAATCCAGAAACTGCCGCAGTTGCGTTTCCATCGCCGCGACATTCGCCCGCAACGAATCGACTGAGAGCAGATTGCGTTCTTCACTCTTGCCGCTGGGGTCGCCGATCATGCCGGTCGCGCCACCAACCAGCGCGATGGGGCGATGTCCCGCTTTCTGAAAGCGGCGTAGGATCATCACCGCCATCAGGTGGCCGACGTGCAAGCTGTCGGCGGTCGGATCGAAGCCGGCATAGAGGGTCCGCGAGCCTTCATTCAACCACTTGGCCAGATGGACCTCGTCGGTGGTTTGTTGAATCAGACCGCGCCACTGGAGATCGGCAAAGATATCGGACGTAGGCATGGCAGTAGGGTGGGTCTAAGACCCATCAGGCAAGTGATTTCGGACAGCAGGGAAGAAGCCTACCCCACATTGGCATTTAGGAAAAGGAGCGATGAAAGGCGGGGCGGGTTCGGGGGCATGAAGTTTGGTAAGATAGCGGCCGAGCCGCAAACACAAGACCCTTTAACGGCAGGCCGGTGGCCTACCCCACGAAGATGCAACGTATACCGCGCGATTTGGCCAAGAAATACGCCTTTGATTGGCGGGACGAACCGCTCTTGCGTGTGCAGTCAGGGGAGACGTTTGAAGTCGAGACGTTCGACGCCAGTACTGGCTATTTTCAGAGTCCCGACGATAAAGCGATTCCCGCGAAGCGCCCCGGTTTCGATCGCACACCGCCGCTGGCTAATCCGATCGCCGGGCCGATTTATATCGAAGGGGCGAAACGGGGTGATACGCTGGTCGTAAGAATCGAAAGCATCACGCCGGAGCCTTATTCCTGGATCGCCATCGGCCCCAAACGAGGACCGCTGGGCGAATCGACGCGCTGGCCGGAACTCTCAGGCGAGTACACCACCAAAATCTTTCAACACTCACCTGGGCCCAGTGGCACGACCCGCGACGGCACGTTGCACTTCAGCGATAAGATTCAGTGGCCCATCACGCCGTTTGTCGGCACACTCGGTTGCGCGCCGGAACGCGAAGTGGCCACGAGCCTCGACGGCCAAGGTGCCTGGGGTGGCAATCTCGATATCCGCGACTTCGCCCCAGGCAACACCATCTATCTGCCGGTCTATCACGACGGCGCGCTGTTCTATCTGGGCGATGTGCATGCCAGCCAAGGGGATACCGAATTCACCGGCACCGCTGCCGAAACACAAGCAACGGTCCGGCTATCGCTGGAAATCATCCCACAGCGCAAAGCGACAGGCCTTCGCATCGAAAAGCCGGAGGCGATTATCGCGGTGGATATGAATCGACCGCTGGAAGTGGCCGTGGAAAGCGCGACCTGCGCGCTGATGGATTGGCTGATTCGCGACTACGGCTTCACGCCCACCGACGCCTATTGTCTGGTGAGCACCTGCCCCGATTTCCGCATCAACGTTTATCAGATGGTGCGGATCGGCAAACTCTCATATGTCGCGGGAGCCGAGATTCCCAAACGCTACATCGGCTCGCCCGCCTCTTGACCGAACAGCAGGTCGAAGAGATCCGCATCCTCTTCGTCGTCGGTTGCGCCGCTTTCGCCAAAGTCGTTGGCGTTGGTAGCCGTCGGCACATACCAAGCCGACTCGTGCTCCTCGCCTGCAAAGGCTTCGTCCCAAATATCGAGGGCGTTGCTTTCGGATGGCGACGTATTGGAATTGGAAGCAGCGGCGACGGGTAACGGCGGCAGCGATTGCGGCACGCTGGTCGCACGTGGCTGATTTGCACTTATCTCCGTTGGTGGCTCCAACTCGAAGTAGATGACATTACCCGCCCCGCCAGGTTCCCCTTCGCCGCCAGATCCGACATTGAGGAAGTTGATGACGAGCACCGCGTCGAACGGCGAGAGCACACCTTCGTTGGAAACGTCGTAGAAATTAGGGGCCAGTGTGCCAGGGTCAAAAACAGGCAGGTCGCGAGGACCGTTAACATTCAGCTCGTTGATGACCAGCAGCGCGTCGAGTGGCGTGATCGAGCCATCGGCGTTCACATCCAACGCATTTCGCTGCCAATGGAAGGCGAACTGCCAACCGGCTGGATCCCCTTCTACTGCCAGATCGAACGTCTTCACTAACGACAGCGCTGGCGAACCATTGTCGCTCACTGTAATCGTGAGCGGGATCGTTCCTTCCGCCAGATTCACTACTGCGCCAGTTTTCAAGAACAAGTTGCCGTCGCGAATCTCAAAACGAGGATCGCTAAAGCTATAGGTGAGTCCCGCCGGGCCTTCCGGATCGACCACCGTCACTTGTGCGACCCAAGCAGCGGGAATGTTCGCGAAGACAGTGCTGCGCGAGAGTTGCAACACCGAGGGCGCTTCATTGACGTTCGTCACATTCACGACGACCGACTGCGTCAGGCTCTGGCCAGGCGCGCCGTTGTCGGTGGCGGTAATGGAAACATCGACCGTGGGTGTGACTTCGTAGTTGAGACTAACACCTGCCTTCAGACGCAGTTGACTGCCGATAATCTCGAACCGTGCATCACTGGTGCTAAAGGTATGCGAAGTGCCCGCGTCAGGATCGAGCGCGCTGAGCGTGCCGATAGCAACACCCGCGGTGTTTTCTGCGACGGTGGCACCTGTGAGCACGATGACGGTCGGCGCTTCATTGACATTAAGAACCGTAACGTTAAAGTCTTGCGTCTTGACCAATCCACCAAGGTCCGTGGCGGTGACGGTCAACGGGATCATCACGTTCGATTCATAATCCAGACTTTGCCCTGCTTTAAGCTTTAACTGCCCGCCGACGACTTCAAAACGACTATCCGACACGAGGTAGTTATGCGTGTCGCCTGCATCGGGATCGGTGACACTTATCGCGCCGATCGTCGCCGCGATGGCATTTTCAATCACCGTATTGCCAGTGAGACCGATAGCCGACGGTGCTTCGTTGACATTTGTGACAGTGACCGTGACCGATTGAGTGAGCGCCAGCGGCGGCGTGCCGTTGTCGGTGGCGGTAATAGAAACGATTGTCGAGGGCGTCGTTTCAAAATCGAGACTGATGCCGGACTTCAACCGCAGTTGATTGCCGACGACTTCGAAGCGCGCATCGTTACTCACGAAGGTATGCGTGCTGCCAGCGTCGGGATCGGTGGCGCTGAGCGTGCCAATCGCGACACCGGCAGCGTTCTCAGCAATGGTGGAACCCGTAAGCACGATGGCGGTCGGCGTCTCGTTGACGTTGGTGACCGCGATGGTGAAATCCTCACTCTTCGCCAGTCCGCCTGCGTCGGTGGCGGTGATTGTCAGCGGAATGCTCGATTCGGTTTCAAAGTTCACACTCTCGCCCGCCTTGAGCTTCAACTGACCCGCAACGATTTCAAAGCGACTGTCGGAGAGGGTAAAGGTGTGCGTATCGCCGGTATCTGGATCGGTCACCGTGATCGCGCCAATGATCGCCGCCGAAGTGTTTTCGCTAACGGGACTGTTGGCAAGATTGACGATGGTGGGGGCTTCGTTGACGTTGTTGACCGTGACCGTGACCGACTGCGTCAGGTTCTTGGGGGGCGTGCCGTTGTCGGTGGCGGTGATGGAAACGGTCGTCGTCGGAGTCGCTTCGAAATTGAGGCTGATGCCGGACTTCAACCGCAGTTGATTGCCGACGACTTCGAAACGCGCATCGTCGGTTGTAAACGTGTGCGTGTCGCCCGCATTGGGATCGACGGCGCTGAGGGCGCCAATGACGGAGCCAGCAGCATTTTCGGCAACCGTTGATCCGGCCAGATTGATGGCGGTGGGTGCGTCGTTGCCGGGCGGAATCGAGTAAGTGACCGTCAGTTTCGGCGGGGTTGTTCCTTCGGCGGAGTCGAACTGTACGCCGTTGCTTCCGGTATCCAGAATCACCCAGCCTTGGTTGGATGACGGATTGGCGATCCAAGCCTGCAAGCTGCTAGTGACATCGATCGTCTTGATGCCCGTGCCTGTGAGCGCCAGGCCAGTGCCTGTTAAGCCATCGATCGTCGCGCTGGCCTCGATGCCATTGGCTTGAATGCCAGCACCGCGCGAGTTGAACGTGTCGGACGTGGTCCACGACTGGATCATGCGATGGAAATTAAGATGATTGCCTTCGTCCGTCACGTTGATTTCCAACGTCGCCGAAGTAATGACGACGCCGGTCGGAATCTGATTCGCACCAGCACCAATGATGTTCTGGAACATCAATAAGCCGTGCGCGACGGGATTGTCATTGTCGACCAAGGTCGGCGTGTTGCCACCAAAACTGAGGTCGGGCGTATTGCCGTTGAGGTGGGTATCGATCGTACCAGCGTAACCATTAACACCTTGTTGAAAGACGCGCTGCAATGGCGTGACGGTGATGTTGACCGTCGCCTGCGACGTGCCGCCAAAGCCATCGCTGAGAACATACGTAAAGCTATCCGCTCCCAAGTAGCCTGCGGTCGGCGTGTAGGTCACGGTGCGGTCCGCGTTAATCACTACATTGCCGTGCGACGGTTGACCAACCGATTGAATCAGCAAGTAGTCGGCATTGGCGTCGAAGTCGTTGGCCAAAATGTCGATTGCGAGGGCAGTATCCATAACGACGTTGACGGTGTCGTTTTGGGCAACGGGGGCGACATTGCTCGTGGCGGAGTACTCGACCGTTAGCTTGGGACGCTCGGAAAGCGTTGTATTGTATTCCGAACTGCGGAAGCTTATGAGATCCGTGTTAGC
>JBGSHH010000411.1:0-7730 GCA_041752355.1 Pirellulaceae bacterium
CGTGAGCGAGATGGAAGAGCATCGGCTAACAACACGCTCAAGAGTGACGCAATTAAGTGCAAAAATCCATGAAGTCGTTAGCAATTGGGACGCCTTCGCGGCGACGCTCGATTTGGCGGAATATCGATAACGCAAACTCAAACATCCAGCACAGTACCACACTCCATGCTCAACTTCATTTCCCGCCAAGAACGTACACCTCGCTTCTGCGATGGCCTCTCACGGCGCAGTTTCCTCCAAATCGGCGCGCTGGGGATGGGTGGGCTGACGCTGCCGCAGTTGTTGGCCAGCGAAGCGGCGGCGGGCGCGGGGAAATCGCACAAAGCGGTGATCATGGTTTACCTTTGCGGTGGTCCGCCACATCAGGATATGTACGACCTGAAGATGGACGCACCGGCGGAGATTCGCGGCGACTTCTCGCCCATCAAGACCAACGTCCCTGGCATTGAAATCTGCGAATTGCTGCCGAATTTGGCCCGGAACATGGACAAGCTCGTGCCGATTCGCAGCATTGTCGGCGCGCTCGACGATCACGCGAGCTATCAATGCATGACGGGGCAGCTCTCGCGCAACGAGCCGGCTGGTGGCTGGCCTCATTTTGGCTCGGTCGTTTCCAAATTCGCCGGACCGACGCGCGATGGCGTGCCGCCGTTTGTCAGCCTCTGCTACACGACGCAGCACAAGCCGTACAACGAACCCAGCGGCGGCTTTTTGGGACTAGGGCATTCGTCGTTTCGTCCCACCGGCCCTGGCAAGACGGACCTGGTGCTGCAAGACATCACCGTGGATCGCCTAGCCGATCGGCGGCAGTTGCTGACGTCGATGGACCAATTCCGTCGCCAGTGGGACACCTCCGGCAAGATGGACGGCATGGACACGTTCACGCAACGCGCCATGGGGATTCTGACGTCGTCCGATTTGTTCGACGCGTTGGATGTCAGCAAGGAAGATCCGAAAACCATCGCCCGTTATGGGCACGGCGATCCTGATCGAGCCAAGGGCGACGGTGCGCCGCGCGTGCCGCAGAACTTGCTGCTCGCCCGGCGATTGGTCGAAGCTGGCGCTCGCGTGGTGACGGTGAACTACAGCTTTTGGGACTGGCACGGGCAGAACTTCCGCAACGCCCGCGAGGAATTGCCGGTGTTCGATCGGGGCGTTTCAGCGCTGGTCGAGGACTTGTACGAACGGGGCCTGGATAAGGATGTCACTGTCATCGTCTGGGGTGAGTTTGGTCGGACCCCCAAAATCAACAAGGACGCGGGTCGCGATCATTGGCCGAAAGTTTCCTGCGCGCTATTGGCTGGCGGCGGCATGAAAACCGGGCAAGTGATTGGCGCGACGGACCGACTCGGTGGTGAAGCCGTCCAACGGCCAGTTACCTTTCAGGAAGTGTTCGCGACGCTGCACCGCAATCTCGGCGTAAACCTCAACCAGGAAAGACTTTTCGACTTCCGGGGAAGGCCTCAATATGTGGTCGATCCCGGCGTGCAGCCGTTGAAGGAACTGCATAGCTAGCCCGGCGTTCGTGCCTGGCACATCCATTCGTGGATGCGAAATCGTTGCCAGACAAGCGATTTATGCGTGCTGAATTGAAGTGCCAAAGGCCACGCTCATTTTAAAGAGCATTGGCCCTCACTCCTTCCGATCCACAAATCGCCCATCCAGTTCATAAACTAGCAACTGGGATTGTTGCGAGCGGGCAAAGAGGCGCGTACCGTCGTCGGAGACGGCGACTTGCAGCATTTTAGAGCCGCCGACTGGTTCCTTGATGGTCGCGAACGGCTCCAACTCACGACCGGACGTTCGACAGATCTGAATCGCATCGCTTTGCGAGGACACCAGAAATAGAAAGCGACCATTCTTCGAAAATGCCAGCGAAACGAGATTGTCGATGAAGGGAAACGCCGGTTCCATTTCGATCGCTTCGGTGTCGTCAACCCACCACGTGTCCTTGCGGAGTTTACCATCCGTGCAATCCAATAATCCCAGCATTCTTACGCCCCCCACGAACAAACGCGTGTCGTGCAGCGCCAGTGACATGGCGTGTGCAACGCCGTATATATCGCCTGTCTGTGGATCTTGGTGCCGAACGTGGGTGTTACGCCACGTTTTGTCCGCGCGTGTCAGCATGGTGACCGAGCCCGCCATACTCGCAATGAAGGCGCGTTCGCCATCTGGGGACACAACGATGTCGGTCGGCGTTTCAAATAGCGGTAAACGTATCGCCTGCTGATCGAGTTCTAACCGCAGGTTGGGAAATGCCTTTTGAGCATGTCGAAAGGCAGTCAATCCATTTTCATCGGGTTGAAACACTTGGCTCTTCGTCAGTTTTCCGGAATTGGGATCACGATCGTAGATTGTTAACGTGGCAGGTGCATCCCTGGTCAAGACGAAGAGCGAGCGACCGTCTGGCGTTGCGGCCATTCGACCGTAATCGTGCGTCGGCAGCCGCAACGCATCGACTTCCGACCAGTCTTTTGTGCTGAGCGTCCGAAGACCCTTTATTCCCATTGCAAGATACAAATGGTCGCCGACGAAACATCCGCTCGTGGATACCACACCAGGCAGAGTCGCCTGTCGTTCGCCATTTAAATTGAACACCTGC
Source organism: Pirellulaceae bacterium (assembly GCA_041752355.1). Taxonomy (GTDB): domain Bacteria; phylum Planctomycetota; class Planctomycetia; order Pirellulales; family Pirellulaceae; genus JAEZGD01. The sequence continues at coordinate 2,606 of JBGSHH010000411.1, forward strand.
GCTTGCGCGCCACCACCGCCTGGCAATACTAAGATCCGATCCGTTCCGACGACGAATTCATCCTGCGGCGTTTGATCCCGACGCAGTTTCGCTGCATCGTGATACAACAGCTTGACGCCAGGCGCTTCCGCGCCGGCTATCGCGGGCAATAGCACAAGTAAAATCACTACACGAATCATGGCCACATCCTGATGATCTAATAACTTATTGCGAACTACGGGCCTACTCACCTGATTAGACCGTTCCCATCCCCGTTTTTTTTGTCGCGGAACGTATGCACCACGATTTGTCCCCACTATCCGAACGCTGTGCATCTTGAAGTCATTGTGTATAGCCATTGCGAATCGTTAGCTTTTGCCAAATACCCAACCGCGTCCAACTCAAGTTCCGGGCGCTGGCAACGTCTCCGCGTAATTGCCAAGCTCATTACTGGGAACAATCGTCGAACTCCCGGTCACTTTGCCCGAAGTGTTCGCGACGTTGCACCGCAATCTCGGCGTAAACCTCAACCAGGAAAGACTTTTCGACTTCCGAGGAAGGCCTCAATATGTGGTCGATCCGGGCATGCAGCCGCTTAAAGAGGTGTATGGGTGAGTTAGCCCTTAGTTAAGAAATCTTAACAGTCCAGATTCGCGGACCAGAATTCCGGAATATTCGTCAAATTCCGTGCGGCGACTATTGCCTACCATTCCTAATCTGCCTAAACTAACTGTTGTGCGGGTAGTAGTGATTAGCGCAATCGCAACTTCTTCGCACCTCGCCTTGAACCACGTTCGTCAGAATTGGACCCCATGACGACTAACCTCCCAAATTCGCTATCCGGCCGCGTCGAGCGGCTGTGCTCCGAAGGGGATGAGTTCGTAGCCCAATCCCGCTACGCTGCTGCCGTGCTGCGCTATACTACGGCCTTCCGCTTGCTACCCCGCCCTCAGGAACGCTGGTCCATTACTCCCCGCCTGCTGGCTTCGATCGTCGATGCTTGTTTTACGAAGCAGGATTATGTAGGCGCCCGCGAGGCTGCGCTCGCTGCGATGGAGTTCCCGGAGATTCACGACAATCCGGCGTTGCGATTGAAGCTGGGCCAGATTTACTTCGAGCAAGGTGAGATGCAGGGTGCTCGCGAGGAATTCGCCTTCGCCTTGTCGCATGGCGGTCCCGATGTCTTCGCCGACGAGGATCCGAAGTATTGGGAGTTTGCCTCGCAAGCGCTTGAAAGCTGAGCGATCTTCGCGAAAACGCAGGGGTTGGGTGCCGGGAACGAGTGTTCCCGATTTGCGTTTCTTGGGTCCATAATCGATACTGAGGCTCTCACTTTAGCCTGCAGCGTCAGCGAGGAAGTGCCGTCGGACACCTCGCGGACGCTTTGGCTTAGTGCAATGCCCTCCCCCTCTCACCCGCCGAGTGTCTGGAATGTGTTGTTCGCGACACCCTGTTTGCTGCTTGCTGCTGTTGCTCCTCATGGGCAGCGTGGCGCGGGCCGCCGACCGCGTTCCTAGCTTCGCGCAAGAAGTCATGCCCGTCCTGAGTAAATCGGGCTGCAACATGGGCGCATGCCACGGCAATCTCAACGGCAAAGGTGGTTTCAAACTCAGCTTGCGCGGCGAGGATGCGAAATTCGATTACGCTGCTATCGTGCGTGAGTTACAAGGCCGGCGCGTGAATTTGCTGCAGCCGAGCAACAGCCTCGTTCTGCAAAAGCCGGCAGGCATTCTTGCGCATCAAGGTGGCGTCCGTTTTCGCCGCGATAGCGCGGACTATCAACTGCTGCTCGATTGGATCTCCGCCGGCGCGCCTGGTGTGAACGCCAAAGAACCACCGCTGGTGTCGCTAGATGTGCAGCCGCGGCAAGTCGTGTTGTTTGAGCCGGACCAGCGCGTGCAAATCACCGCCATCGCCCACTTCGCCGATGGTCACCAGCGGGACGTGACTTCGCTCGCCTGTTACGAAACGTCCAATCTCGTCGCCGCCGTCGATCAAGCAGGCCTGGTGACGCGTCGCACGCCGGGCGAAAGCACCATCCTGGTCCGCTTTTTGAATCAACAAGTGGCAGTGCGCATTGCATTTGTCAATGCAGTGGTGTCCAGTCGCGAGTGGCGAGGGCCAGAGCGGCAAAACTTCATCGACGAACATATCTTTGCCAAACTGAAGTCATTGCATATGGAGCCTTCGGCAGTGGCGGAAGATGCCGTCTTTCTTCGCCGCGCCCATCTCGATGCGATCGGCCTCTTGCCGACCGCCGCCGAAGCTCGCGCGTTCGTGGCCGATACCCGTCCCGACAAGCGAACTCGCCTGGTCGATAACTTGCTGTCGCGTCCCGAGTTTGCCGAACACTGGGCGTTGAAATGGTCGGACTTGTTGCGCAACGAAGAAAAAGTGCTCGATCCTCACGGTGTGGAAGTCTTCTATCGGTGGATACGCGAAAGTCTCGCCCGCAATCGGCCCGTGAATGAGTTCGTGCGCGATCTGGTCGCGTCGCGCGGCAGCACCTATGAACATCCCGAGGCGAATTACTATCGCGCCAATCGCGATCCCACGACGCGCGCCGAGACCACCGCCCGTTTGTTCTTGGGCGTGCGTCTGCAGTGCGCTCGCTGCCACAATCATCCCTACGATCGCTGGACGCAGGACGACTATTACTCGTGGTCGGCGCTCTTTGCGCGCGTCGATTACAAGATCGTCGAAAACAAACAGAAGGACAAACTCGACAAGCACGAGTTTAAAGGGGAGCAAATCGTCCTCATCAAAGACGAAGGCGAGTTCAAGAACGCCCGCACTGGCAAGAATGCCATACCCAAGTTCCTCGGTGCCCAAACGCCGGAGCTATCAGGAAAAGCCGATCGCTTGCAGCCGCTGGCCGATTGGCTGACGGCGGGCGAGAACCGCTTGTTCGTGCAGTCGCAAGTGAATTTCGTTTGGTATCACCTGCTCGGACGTGGGCTGATTGAGCCGATCGACGATGTGCGGCCCACCAATCCTCCTTCGCACCCGGAACTGATGGCAGCACTCGGCGATGAATTTGTCGCTAGCGGTTTTGATCTGCGGAAGTTGGTGCGCACCATTATGACGTCGCAGACCTACGCCTTGGACGCCGCTCCCAACGACACCAATCGCGAAGACGATCTCAATTACTCCAAGGCGATTGTCAAACGCTTGCCTGCGGAAAAGCTGCTCGACGCACAATGCCAGGTGCTTGGTGTGCCAGCGAAGTTCACCGATCAAGAGCGTGGCGTGCGCGCTGGACAACTGGCAGGTGTGCCAATGGGACGCCGCAAATCGGAAGAAGGCGATCGCTTTCTCAAATCGTTCGGCAAGCCGGAGCGTTTGCTCGCTTGCGAATGCGAACGCTCGAACGAAACCACGCTCGGTCAGGCATTGGTACTGATCGGCGGCGATGGCCTGCAACAACGCCTGACATCCGACAAGAATCGACTGGCAGCGTTGGCAAAATCGGCGCAACCGCCGGAGATCATTATCGATGAACTGTACTGGACGGCGCTCAGTCGGCCACCGTCCGATGCCGAACTCGCGCAAGCCGTGCAACTCCTCGCCACCGATTCCGACCGCTTCGCCGCGCTGCAAGATCTCGCCTGGGCTCTACTCAACGCGAAAGAATTTGTCTTCCGAAAGTGACCACGATGCGAAAACTATTACCTCTCCTGCTGCTGCTTGTTGGGACGTCCTCCCTCTTCGCCGGTTCTGCCGATAAGCGACTCGATATTTATTGGATCGATGTCGAAGGGGGCGCGGCGACGCTCATCGTGACGCCGCAAGGGGAAAGCGTCTTGATCGATACTGGCAATCCTGGCCGTCGCGACCCCGAGCGGATCATGCAAGTGGCCAGCAAACTCGCTGGCTTGCGACAAATCGATCACCTGGTCATTACGCATTACCACGGCGATCACTTCGGCGGTGCAGCGACATTGGCCACAATGCTGCCGATTAAAACCGTCTACGATAACGGCATCTTCGCTGGGATTCGTGATCGTCCGAGTAAGGAGTACCTCGATTTCAAATGCGAGAAGCGCGTGGTAATCAACCCTGGCGATAAGATTGGGTTGAGCGTGCCGGTCGCCACGGACGCAACTCCTTTGAAGCTCTCTTGCCTGGGAACGCGGCAGCAATTCATCGCGGCTCCCGACACCGCTGCCGATAACGCCACCGCTTGCGCCGACGCCCGCACCAAAGATCGCGATGGCTCCGACAATGCCAACAGCGTGGTGTTACTACTGGAGTTCGGCAAGTTCCGCTTCTTCGACGGCGGCGATTTAACTTGGAACATCGAACAGAAGTTAGTCTGCCCCAAGAACCTGGTGGGTCAAGTGGATGTCTATCAAGTGACGCATCATGGCCTCGACGCCAGCAACAACCCGCTCGTGCTGAATGCCCTGCAACCTAAGGTCGCCATTATGAACAACGGCACCACCAAAGGCTGCTTGCCGGAAGTTTTTGCCACGCTGAAAGAGACGAAATCGATCGAGGCGATCTATCAGGTGCATAAAAACCTGCGTCCCGATGGCGAGCAAAACAACGTCGCCGACGAGTACATCGCCAATCGCGAGAAAGATTGTGCCGGCCATCACATTCAGCTTTCCGTCGATCCCACCGGCGGCACTTACACCGTGAAAATCCCAGCCAACAAGCACGAGCGGACGTTTCAAACGCGGAAGTAATAGAAAGACGAGCGCATGAATCCCTTATCGCGACGATCGCTGCTTCGCTTGGGCGGATTGGGTATGCTGGGACTGACATTGCCCAAGCTACTCGCCGCCGAGCAACATAACGACCGACGCAATTGGCCTAAGCCGCGCGCGAAGTCGGTGATTTTTCTCTTTCAATGGGGCGGGCCGAGTCATATCGACATGTTCGATATGAAGCCCAACGCTCCTGACGGCATTCGTGGTCCTTACAAGCCAATTTCCAGTAGCGCCGATGGTATTCAGGTCTGCGAGAAGTTGCCGGAAGTCGCCAAACGCATGGATAAAGTGACGCTCATTCGCAGCGTCACCCACACCATGAAGAATCACAACTCCGCCGGTTACTACGCACTCAGCGGGCACGCGCCGCCGACCGACGACCAACGCCTGCGCGATTCGCTCGATCTCTATCCCGCCTATGGATCGGTGGT
>JBGSHH010000412.1:0-10085 GCA_041752355.1 Pirellulaceae bacterium
GCCATCGCTGCATGCTTATCATCCCTTGCTTTCTCGCGACTCATCTTCAGGAACATCCAAAGTGTCTGCCGGCATCACAACCTTCGAACCGTATTACGAGTGGCTTTCCATACCGCCGAATGAATTCCCGCCCGACCATTACCGCCTGCTCGGCGTCACGCGCTTTGAAGCGGACCCCAAGGTGATTAGCAGCGCTGCCGATCGCCAGATGGCGCATGTGCGTACCTTTCAAACGGGACCGCGCGCGGAGCATTCGCAGCGTTTGCTCACGGAGTTGTCGCTCGCCTATCGTTGCCTGGCCAGCGCACCGTCGAAAACGGCTTACGATGCCGTGCTGCAATCGGCCGCGCCGGCGGAACAGCACGAGTTGCAGCAGGAAGCCCTCGAAGCGGCTGCCAATGGCCGCGCGAAAACGGAAGACGAACCATCCACCGCGCCCGCTTCCGCCAACACCGAGTTCAGCCCCTACCGCGTCATCGAGCGCACCGCCGCCAGCAGTTTGTGGGTGAGTTATAAAGTTCAGCATGCTCAAACGGGCCGTTACTTCACGTTAAAAACACTCCCCCGCGAAGCCGCCAAGAGCTCCGAAGTGGTCAAGCGTTTCCGCCGCGAGATTGAAATCGTCACCAAGCTCGATCACCCCAATCTGATCGCCGGCGTCGATTCCGGCGAGCGTAATGGCATTCCCTACCTCATCACCGAACATGTCGTGGGCACCGATTTAGCCACGCTCGTCAAGTCGCAAGGACCCTTGCCGGTGCCGATGGCGATCGACTACATCGTCCAAGCCGCGCGCGGACTCACGCAACTCCATCTGCACGGCGTCTATCATCGCAATCTGAAGCCGCAATCCTTACTCGTCGATCTCCAAGGGCGACTCAAGGTCGGCAACTTGCTCATGGCTAAAGTCGATGATCGCTCGGAGTTGGCTCACGACGAAGACTTGACGCGCCAAGGCACGTTGCTGGGGAGCGCCGACTTCCTGCCGCCGGAACAAGCGATCGACGCTTCCTCCGTCGACGGTCGTAGCGATATCTACGCGCTGGGCTGTATCCTCAATTTCTTGCTGCTGGCGCGTCCTCCTTATCCCGCCAAGAGTTTGATGGACAAACTTAAAGCACATAAGATGCTGCCGGTTCCCAATCTCTGCGCCGTGCGCGCCGATGTGCCGGAACATGTTCAAACCACGTTCGCGAAAATGCTCGCCAAGGAACCCAATCAACGCTATCCGTTTGTGGCCGATGTGATCGATGCCCTGTGTCCGCGCGATTTGGAAGCGGAAGCCGAAACTCGCGTGAACTACGGTCTAATCATCGGCGGCGGCGTCGCGCTGGTGGTGGTCCTGGGAGTCGCGCTGGGCATCATCTTGTCGCGCTAATGGGATGGCGATTGTCGCGGTTCGCGGTCCACCAGCCCAATAACAACACGGCCCCAATCGCGCCTGTCGTGGCCCAGCCGGTCGTCGCAAACCAGGCGCGACCGTCGAGTGTGAGCGGGCTATTGAGGCACGCTACCATCACAAACCGCGCCGTCACCAGCGACAGCAATCCCACGCGCGTTGCTAGCAACGCCACGCAAGCGAACACAATCGCCAAGGTTAGTCCTGGCACGGCGCTATCCAAACGGCTCGGCGTCGTGAAGACGAGCGTGGTCGCAATAACGAATAACGTCATACTGATCCAGACATTCTTCACACGCATCTGAAACAGCAACAAGGTAAACATCCAGAGCAATCCGCTCCCCAGCGCGGCGATCGCGGCGCGAACGATCACCTGCACTTTATACTCAATGGCGAAATAGTCGGCCAAATCAAAGCCAAGCTCCGGCAATTTCAGCCGCGCAGGTAACCAACCACACCAGACCGGGATCAGCGTATCGAGTTGCACCAACACCACCCACACCAGGCCGACCACCGCGCCGAGCAACACTTCCTTGCCGACGATCTGATCGCGCCAGCGGCCTTGCAACATCCGCGTCCAGCCTGTGAGCGTACGCGGCCAATAGCGACGCGCGATCGGCTCAACGGAAAGATACAGCACGCCTGCGGTCGCGGCTGCGAAGATCACAAACATCAATTGGGCGAACACCGCCGTCAGTTCCTCCGCGATATCGAACGTATGTTGCGCACCCACCAGCCACTCGAACGCCACCAAAAAGCCCACGAATAAAGCCAGTCGCCGCGCCCCTTTGGTATCGCCATCTCCGCGCGCTGTGTGAAGCCAGGCTAACCACAGTCCACCGAGAAACGTGGCGATCCACACGCTCGTGCGAATCGCGACGACTTGCACGGCCCAATGATTCGCCGGATGTTCCGCCAGCGGACTCCCTGCGCGCTCCCAAGGCTGCCGCAAATCGAACAGCACCACGCGCTCGTCGAGCTTCGCGCCATGGATCACCAACACCTCGCGCTCATCCGCTGGATGCGGCCCGCGCCACGTGACGAACGAATCGCCCCCTGCAAGAGAACCACGCGCGTCGATTTGCTCCACAAATGCCTCGCGCTTCACTTGCGCCAAGGCAAACAGCAAATCCCAATCGACTTGCTGACCGCCAGGCGGAAGTTCGGCGGTCGATTCCAAGTTGGTAGCATACGTGAGCAAACGGCCGTGACCATCGAGTCGCACGGCGGCAGCGTCCGGTCCCAGCGGCGGCAAACGATCTTGAATCGGCTCTCCCAGCGGCGCGCCGCGCGGCAAGCGCGGGTCCCCGGAGCGAAACCAATAGAAGGCCATCGGCCACCGTCCCGTGTGCACATCGTCCCACATCTGTTGGGGCTCGCTGCTGGCGCGCAAGTAGTCATACGCTTCGTCATCCAAGACAATGCCGGAAAGTTGCGGCTCATCCTCCGTGACGTGTCCTAGCTGCCCGAGCATCCGTCGCGATGTTTCCGCCAGTACCGCAGGCGATTTCACCAGGCCGCAGCGCGGCAAGAACAGCGTGCGATCGGCCATCCCCAGCACCAACATCAGCAGCAGTAAGCCTGCCGCCAGCAAGCCATGAACTTGCCAACGCGGTAGCTTGATCGCATGCGCTGCCGCCACTACTTCCGGCGAAGGCACGCGACCTGCCGCCAGGGCTTCGGTGAGCGGATCACGTCGCGCCAGGCGGGCGACAATCTCCTCCGACGAAGCCGGCCGCGCGCGCGGATCGGCTTGCAAACATTGTGCGACAATCAATTGCAATTCATCATCGGTCTCCTCCTCCAACGCCTCCGGTGGCAGCGACAGCGCGCCAGTCGCTGGCAGCGTCGGCGTGGCATCGGTCGCTCCCGTCGCCGCGGCATAAACCACCAGGCCATAGGCGTACAAATCGCTTTGCGGCGAAGGTGGTTGTCCGGCCAATAGCTCCGGCGCGATGTAGCCCGGCGTGCCAGCGGGACGTTGTGTTTGCTGCGCGTCGCTCGTAACCGACGCAATCCCAAAGTCGAGAATCCGCACATGCCCTTGGCCGTCGAGCATGATATTCGAAGGCTTCAAATCGCGATGTAAAATGCCGACGCGATGTGCTGCCGCCAGCCCTTCGGCCAGTTCGCGCGCGACGGACAGGAGTTTCTCGCGCGGCAAACGTCCCACACGTTTGAGCAGCGTCGACAAATCCTCGCCAGCCACATACTCCATCGAGATCAGAATCTGTTCGTCTGTAATCGTCAGGTCGTGAATGCGCACGACATGCGTATGCGTGATCTGTCGCGCCAAACGCACTTCATTGCGCAGTGCCTCCCAGGCGGCGAGTTGTGTCTTAAGTCGCGCTGGCAGAAACTTGAGCGCGACGGTTTGTTCCAGTTCCAGGTCATCCGCCCGATACACTTCGCCCATGCCACCGCGACCGAGCAAGCTCACGATGCGATAACGCTCGGCGACAATCGTGCCAGCGGTCAAAGTGTCTGCCGGTCTCGACAGCGCCGCGAGATCCTCGCGCGCTATCAGCAAGCCAGCGGTCGATTCGCTCGGTTCGCCCAAGAAGGTCGTGGGTCGATGATGCTGGAGTAGCTCGTCGACTTCCTTCCGCAGCGCGACATCCTCGCCGCACGCGGTTTGCAAAAACGCCGCCGCTTCCGACGCCGATAACTCGCTCGCCGCCAAGAACAGCCGTTTCACTTGTTGATGGCGTTGGGGCGTCATGCATCATCCAAAGCAAACTCGCGCCGCAGCCAGGCCTTGGCAAACGTCCACTCTCGTTCGGCGGTTCGCTTCGAGATTCCCATCACCTGTGCCGCCTCGGCGACCGTCAAGCCACCAAACACACGCAGTTCCACCAACTCCGCCTGCCTGGCATCGATCGCCGTCAAGCGCTGCAGCGTCTCATCGAGTACCAACACATCCTGCCCCTGTTCTGGTGAGCCAATCAAACCATCGACGAGTTCCACCCGATGCCGCGCGCCGCCGCGTTTCATCGCCACCCGACGTCGATGATGATCAACCAAGATCCGCCGCATGTTCTTCGCGCATAGCGCGAGCAGATGCGTCTTCCCCTCGATGGAAAGTGTTTCGCCCGCCACCCCTTTCAGCACCGCTTCGTGTACCAGCGCTGTGGGTTGCAAGGTCTGATTCGCCGATTGCCGCATGTAACTGTGGGCAATGCGGCGGAGCGATTCGTAAATCTCCGGCAAAAAACGCTCGATCGCGGAAACATCGCCCGACGTTTTGCGCTGCGCAAGGGGGGCCTTCGTCTCCTGGAGTGCCGGAGTTTGCGGCGAAGGGGCAACTTTGGCGACAGCCCGCGACTTGGCCACAAAAATCTCGCGAATGGTTGGCGGAGTAAGAAACCCAATTACGCATCCATAGTACTCGCCCACTGTACGGGCCGCAAACCTGCTGACAAGCCAGGAGGAACCTATGGATTTCCCTCGCAAACACCATCCCGATTTCAACGACAACTCGCCTCCTTCCGCAGGCTGGCATCAGCTGCGCGCCGTTCGCCGGCGCGAGCATGTCACCGTGCGCACCATGTCGAAGCGACTGGGGGCAACAGCGGGTCAAATCAAACAGCAAGAAATCGAAACCAACGATATTACGGTCTCCACGCTGCTCAAATGGGCCGCCGCCTTGGAAGTCCCCGCCGCCGAACTGCTGGGCGAGATCAATCCCGGCTTGCCGCCGGAGGTCGCTATCCGCGCCCAGTTGATTCGCGTCGTAAAAACCATTCGCGCCATCCAGGAACGAGCCAAGACGCCCGCCATCAAGTACCTCGCCGAGAATTTGATGAACGAAGTTTTGGAAATGTGTCCCGAACTGGAAGACGTCAAAGCCTGGCCCCACTTCGGCACGCGCGTCCCACGCCTCGGCCGCGCCCTGAGCAATCCCGTCAACACCTACGGTTTGCAAATGGGCGATTCGGAATGAAGCGGGAAAACGAGGCTTCTCCAGAACCGATCAACGACCTTAGATGTGAACAGTAACCCTCTTGGGGTTTTTTGAATTCGTAAGTATTGGATCCTAAAAGGTTTGCGAAAACGCAGCCATTTTGCGCGCTCTAGTAAACGGGGTAAATTTCGAGATTTTGGTGTCTTTACGAGGGCAAATATCGATTCCGCCGCCTCGTCCTACCAGCCTCGAAGCGCCAGCGAGGATGGGGTTATGCCTGCGCCGCCCCAGCGCCGTGGAGATCGTTGGACATCCCCCGCCGATCGACCTGGGGGTTCCCTTGGGTTCGACGTCCCCGCGCGCAACGCCAACCCGCATTATAGTAACACTGAAAAATTTAGTCAATATATATTTATCAATAAATTAACCAAACTTTTCGCATTGGCCTAGACAGGCAGTTACTCGAAGACGACGGCGATCGCGCGGGCACCGCAACCTTGGCCATGCAACTCCCAATCGCCCAATTCGTTTTGCTTCACGGTGGCATGTTCGCCAAACCCGCGAAAACTGCCCATCATCCCGGATAAGTAGCAAAAGCCTTCGTCCTTATCCAGAATTTTCATGCCGCCTGGCGAAAGAAACTCCATGTATCGGAGTTTGATGTCGGCCTTGGGCTTCAGGCGATAAGCAATGGCCTTGGTCCAGACGGAGTTGTTCGCCGCGGTCCCTTGGAGATACCAAAAACCATCCTTGGGATTGATGGTCACATAGACATGTTCGCCAGCGCCTCCAAAAAAGCCGCCGACGCCCGAGAGCACGCAGAAGCCTTCGGAGCTATGTAGCATCTTGACGGGTTCCTTGCCTGCGCTCCAGCCAAAGTGCTCGACTTTGTGTTCAAACTTATTCCGCAACGCCGTCGTGACCGTCGTCCCACGAATTGCCAGTGGCTGGGCCGTATGACCGCCCACCTGCCAATTCTCTTTCGCATCCAGCGATAGCTCCACACCCTCGCCACCTCCCAAAAAGTTGCCTGTGATTTCGGTGGTAACGCCGAACGCGGTTCTATTCGACCTCAACGTCGCGGAGCCTTTGGAGTCATGCCTCCAATAATCGTGCTTGAAGGCGGCGGTGAATTTCTTGTCGTTATCGGGTACCGTTAGACCTTCGATCAACGGCTGGGTCGAACCGATCTCGATATTCTTGGTACGGCGTTTTCCTTGGTAATCGAACCAAACGACCAACCGTTTGTGAACGCCATACCAAGGATCGCCCCACGAAAACCCGTGCCACTGAAGGGTTTCGCCAGGATGCATGATGCGCGGTCGGAACATGTGCGTGACGTCCTCCCAGGTTGTGCCGGCACCATAACGCACGGCGATCAGGCGAAACTCCGGCGAAGCCTTCGGCAGATCGCGCCCCTCAGGCGAGATTGCGGGGACGGTGGAGAACGAATCTTGGGGGATACTTAAGCTGCCTGGCTTGCCATCGACTTCAAAACTCAATTCGAGCGTCTTTTTCTGGCCCTGCGCGGGATCGCCAAACGCGCGATCGTCTCCCTGTAGCGGCAAGTACGGGTCTTTGGCAAGCAACTCCCGAACCTTCTGGGTGACGTCGGCTTTGCTGTCGCCAGCACCCCAAGTCGCGCTGATAATCTTGAGTTGATACGGGAGGTCCACCGACGTCCCTGTGCCAGCCGTCGGCGAATCCGTCGGAGCGGCGGGATCATGCTCGGCTAAATCCGTGGGGAGCGGCGCGTTGATGATGTCGACAAATCGCTGGTCGGGGTGGCTTAGCTTGGCGATTTCCAAACTGGCTTCCTTGCCGCCTGGATTGCGCAGCACGACCCGATCGAGATCGACGCGCACCAACTGCGCGACAAACATCATCGTGCCGGTGCGATTGGTCCAGATGCGATTCTCGCGCGTCGCGAGTTTGGCATCGTCAGACGATACGAGCGAACGCAGCACGACCTGTCGCGCCCGATCGAACGGAAATGCCACGGCTCGATTGAGCACTTCCTGAGGTGATGCTTGCTCGTTGGCGTTCGGCGTCGTTGGCGCGCCTAAGCGGGCTTTATCCAGCATTTCGTCAAAACGACGCGCCACACCTTTGCGCGATTGGGCCAGATCACGGGCCTTCTCCATCGCGGATGTCGCCTTGGCGATGGCCTCTTGTTGCCGCGCGATGCGCGAGGTGACTGCCGGATTGCGCTGCGCTTGCAACGCTTTGACTTGCTCGCCGAGCGTTACGGAAAGCTTCGCCTGTTTTTGGTATTCCGTCGTGAGTTGGGCCAAACGGCGATCGAGATCGGCCAAGGTCTTGGTCTTTTCCGCTTCGATCGCGACGGGATCGCTCAACTCCACGCCTTCGCTGCTGAGCTTGCCCAGACGCAGCTCAATCTCGGTTTGCAACTCGTCAATCAAGTCGCGCTGTTCCTGCGACGAAAACGCCAGGATCTTCCGCCGCGAAACTTGATAGGCGGACCGCCCGCCAGGATCGATAGGGTGGCACTCCAAGAAGCCAAAATAATTGCCGCATGCCGTCATGACGACATCCGATTCAAGCGTCGACTTCTTCTCGACGAGTCGCGCCGCCCGTTCCAGTGTCGCCAGTGCTTTTCCATGTTCACCGGCCGACGCTTCATTCCAGGCGAGCGCCGTGAGCGCGACGGGATCGGTCGAATTCTCCGACAACCCTTGGAGCGACTTGCGCGCTTCGGGAAACAGATTGTGACGCATCTGCAACAACGCCACCGCCACGACCACCGGTTCCTGGCCGCGCGCTTCGCCGAGCGCTTCCACCTGCGGCCAGGCTTTGCCGAACGCGCCGATTTCCCAGCCTTCGGACAAGATGGGGCGCAGTGCTTGCTTGAGATCGGGCGCGGGATCGGCCGCCAGCGCGACCAACGCCACCAGGGTCATAGCCGATGAAAGCATCGGTGAACTCCTCGCAAGAAATGACGGACCGAAAACACGTTCGAAGACGCCCCACTCTATCACACGCCGCCGCGCAACAAAACCATTTTAGGTACCCCATTTGTACCGATTTTGCTTGACGACAACCGGGGCGTAGTGCGACATTGGGAAGGCGACCAGCCAAACGCCTCTCTTTCCGTTTTCCGGCTTCCCATTTCGAGAGTGTTGCATGCGATTTACCTTGCTGATTGGCGCGCTGGCGACTCTGTTGCTGACTGCCTTGTCGGGCGACGCCTGGGCCCAAAAATCAGCCCGCTTCGCGCCGGTCGATCCGGAAGTCTTCGGTTTCGACATTCCTAACGGGCGCATTCGTCCCGGCGAGGATCGGTGCGTGCTGGCGCGCGAGGAAGATGGCATCGCCGTGGTCGCGAAAATCTACGTCGAAGTAGGTGACTATCTGATTTTGATGCTCCCCGATGGACGCTTGATCGCGCGGCATCAGGCCCAGACGCAAGGGACGACACGACCCTTCGTACCGGATACCAAAGACACGCTCTCCGCCACGCTCGTGGCCAACGATTATCCCGGCTTTCGCGTGCGCAAGACGCGTAACTTTCTCTTCGTTTACAACACCACCGAAATCTTCGCCGAAGCCACTGCCAACATCATGGAATCGATGATGCCAGGCGTGATCAACTATGTCGAACAGCAAGGCATCAAGACGACCCGTCCCGAAGTGCCACTGATCGTCGTCATGTTTAGCGATGTGAAGGAATACCAAAGGCTAACGGGCGCTCCGCCCGGTGCGGTCGCGTTCTACAGCATCCTCAACAACCGCGTGATGATGTATGAGAAGTCCGGTCTGGAACTCGTGCGTCCCGATCTGGCGACGCAACTGGCGGTGTCGACCATCGCCCACGAAGGAACGCATCAGATTCTGGCGAACATCGGGGTGCAGCAGCGCTTAAGCTTCTGGCCTATGTGGGTCTCCGAAGGGATCGCCGAATTCTGCTCGCCGACCACCATTGAAGGTCGCTTCCGTTGGAATGGGGTCGCGCAAGTGAATAACATGCGGATGTACGAACTAGAAGTCTACCTGGTCCGCAAAGGTCTCAAGCCTGATGGCGAGAGTGTGGCCGCGACCATTGAAGCCGCGCGCTTGACTTCCACCGGCTACGCCTATGCGTGGTCGCTGGTTCACTTTCTCGCCACGACGCAGAAGCAGAAGTTCAATGAATACATGCGCGAACTCAGCAAGCTCGGCCCCTTGGAAGGGGATCTGAAAGAACCCGGCGCAATCAAGATCCTGGTGAATCGCACCCTCTTCGAGCAGCAGTTCGGCAACGACTTCATCGAGATTGAACGTAAACTCATCAAACACCTGAAAGACTTGCCCTACAAACGGCCCGTCGGTGGCTAGACTCCCGCTGGCTCGGTTGCTTGACAACCGCCGCCGGGGATCCAAGTGTTCGTGATGCCCCGTGAGCTTTAGTTGATGTCTACCTTGCATCGCGAACGGAGTGCTATGGTCTTGGACCTGGCGGTCCCATCGGTGTGGGGACGAGCTTTTGCAAGCCTTCGGCTAGTTCGCGCTCGTCGAGTTGGCCGTTCTCGTCGCGGTCCCAACGGCGCGCGAAGTTTTGGGCGGCGGCGACGAATTCTTCCTCCGATACCTTGCCATCCTTGTTCGTGTCCATGGTCTCCAACAAGGGACGCGCCAGCATTGGCCCGACCGGCGCTGCGCCGCGCGGCGGACCAAAGCCACCCATCATGCCGCTGGACGGGACGTAGCCTTGGCTTTCGCCGGCGAGTTGCTTGTCGATCGATCGTTTGCGCTGTTCGACAAACGCGGTGAGCGGCATCGGCG
>JBGSHH010000413.1:0-3958 GCA_041752355.1 Pirellulaceae bacterium
AGTCAATACTATATAATTAGTAGACGCCGGAATTCTGAGGGGATGGCCAATTTCGCTTTGCCGCCCACCTACCGCGACGGAGGCATCACCGCATCCGCTAAAGCCCAGCCGCTGAGCGCCGCACCTTCGACGCGCGGCCCACCGCACCAATCGCCGCCGATGCCAAGGCCAATTTCCGCATCGTAATACGCAAGCTGCGCGAGAGGATTTTGCGGAATCGCATAGCGCCATCGATGCGCCAAGGCGGAGGTCGGCTCCCACTTCCCGTCCGGCCAGGCGCGCCGTAACGCTGCGCACAACTGCGTCACCACTTCCTCGGCCGAAAGCTCCAGGTGCTCAGTGCTCCAATCACGGCTCGCGTGCAGCACCCAAGTCTCAGGCGTAGCGCAGCGACCAGGCTTGCCGCTATTACAGGCGATCCAAGACAGCGGCGAATCCGACACAAACGCACCAGCGAACGGAACCTCGGTGCCCGCGGCAAAACTAGCCATCACCGCCCAACACGGTTGCATTCTCACCTGCGCGACTTCAGTCGCAAGATGTGACGACGACGCCACCAGCGGCGCGGCCTGCTCCGGCGGGATCGTCACCAGTACGATATCAAACTCGCCATGGTCTTGCCCCGCTTCATCGCGCAATCGCCAACGTGGGCCTTGGCGTTCCAGCGATGTAATGCGTGCGTTGAGCGTAATAGGCAGATCCTGCGACACATACTTGGCAATGGCCGTCATCGATGGCGTGCCGACGTAGCGTGCGATCGACTCGCACGCGCGCACTCCGGTGGCTTCGAGCGACACGATCCGCCCCTCCCAACGCCCGACCACGCCTGCCTGTTCCCATTGGGCGACCAAAGCGGCAAAGCGTGGATCGCGGATGGTAAAATACTGCGCGCCATGATCGAAGGCGATTCCATCGGGCGTGCGTCGCGTTGCTAGTCGACCACCGACACCACGGCTTTTGTCAAATACTTGCACGGGCACGCCGCACGCGGCTAGCTTCTGTGCGCACAGCAATCCCGCGATGCCGGCACCGATAATGGCCGCCTGTGGTCTGGAGGCAGAGGAAACATGGGAATTATTCATGGGTTCGCAGCACATGCCTGGAAGTCGAGCGTGGAAAACGCGAACATCGTCCGCTGAAGAAGGTCCTGATATCTTATAACAAGGAACACTCCCCACGCGGGAGCAGACGTCAACAGTGTCGCGGCAGCATGGCAGGCCTGCCTGCGCAGTCATTCAGTCGGTCTGGTTGATCGCGCATTCCAACGAGTTGGTGTGGCAATGTCATCACCCACACACACCTGGTTCATGTGATGTGGTTCTCGCTAGAAGAGAGTGCGGCGAGGACAGCGAGACCTACCCGACAGGGCGCGCCACGACGCGATGAAAGTGGAGTTGGACTTCGCCGCTGGTGACGCGGCGGACCCCTTCCACCAGGCAGCGCGGCTCGTTGTCTTCCTGGCCGATACGCACAATCTCGTCGATCTTGCTGCCGGGCGGGACGGTGAAGGTCGATTGGTTGATGATCTGATTGCCGGCGTCGAGCTCAGGCACAATGAAGTGGCAGGTCGCCCCGTACGTGAGCATCCGCGCGGTATGCGCATCATGATAGGGACGAATGCCGGGGAAACTGGGGAGCAGGCCGTGATGCAAATTGATGATCCGCCCACCGGCATACTTCCAACAACTCGCAGCTGGCAACACGCGCATATAGCGCGCCAGGATCACGTAGTCGACCTGATACTCGTCGCAGAGTTCGATGATCTTGTCGTCGTCGGCGATGCCATCTTTATCGCCGATGTTATGCCACGGCACGTTAAACTGCTCGGCGATGCCGCGACAAGCGTTGCGATTACCGATCATCACGGCCGGTTCCGCTTTGATTTGGCCATCGCGCATGGCGCGGAGCAACGCCAGGGGAGTTTCCGGGCGATAAGTGACGCAGATCGCGATGCGCGGTTTACTCGCCCTTTCCTCCGGCGACCAGACGCGGACGCCCAGGTTTTTGAGGCGCCCGATCTCGGCGCAGGCGTGACGGATTTCGGGGAGTTGCTCGGCGGGTAGTTCGATCCGCAACAGCATGGCGAAGAGGGCTTCTTCGTCATGGTTGTACATCTGGACTTCCGCGATATTCGCCCCTTGGCTGGTCACGTAGTGGATGATCGGATCGACCAGGCGGACGTTGTCGGGGCCCACGGCGGTTATGACGATTTGCATAGCGGTTCTCGGCGGAAAGGGCGTTTCCTCTAGCGTACTCGTGATCGGAAAAAAGTGGGTAGTAGGCGATTACGAGTTGCGGCACAGAATGCGCGAGGAGGTCGCTCCCAACCGCTATAATCCCTACGCTGGTGAGAACCGGCCCCGCTTGGTATTCTTTTGTCTACTCCCCTTCCGTCCCCTTTGCCTATGTGCCAACCATGCCTAACCATATCACGCGCGAAGAACTGAAGCCGGGCGAAAGCCTTTGCGACCATTGCACGGCCAAGTGCTGCAAGTATTTCGCCTTGCCGATCGACAAGCCGGAGGCGTTTGAGGACTTCGAGTACATGCGGTGGTTTCTGCTGCACGACAAGGCTTCGGTGTTTGTTGATGAAGACACGTGGTACATCCTCGTCCACACGACCTGCAAACATTTGCTGCCGAATAACCGCTGCGGCATCTATGAAACTCGCCCCCAGATCTGTCGGGACTACACCACCGACAACTGCGAATACAACGACGACTGGGTCTATGAGAAGTATTTCGAGACCGCCGAGCAGGTCGAGGAATACCGCGAAGCAACGGCCAAGCGCAAAAAAGGGGAGTCGATTCGCAGCCGCCGGCCAGCCATGTTGCCGGTGTTGGGGTGAACGTGAACCGGTGGTTGGGTGTCAACTGGAATGTCTGAATGACGAAGTCCGAATGACCAATGCGGGAAAATGACAGAATGACGAAGCCCGAATGACCAATGCCGATCACCTCGTCTCTCATTGGTCATTCGGATTTCGTCATTCGTGCTTCCCCCCAGATTCTCAATGAATGATTTATGTCTCTAATAACACCCCGCACCCTCAGCGGCTTTCGCGATTTCTTGCCGGAAACGATGATGCCGCGCGAAGAGCTGATCGCCACGGCGAAGCGGGTCTATCGCGGTTTTGGTTTTAGTCCTATCGATACGCCGGCACTGGAATTGATGGAGATTCTCGGCGGCAAAGGGAGCGACGAGACCGATCGCCAACTCTATAAATTTGAAACGGCCGGAGGCGACAAGGTGGGGATGCGGTTTGACCTCACCGTGCCACTGGCCCGCTTTGTGGCCCAGCACGTCAATGAGTTGGGCTTGCCCTTCAAACGCTACCACATCGCGACGGTCTGGCGGGGCGAAAAGCCGCAGGCGGGACGCTATCGCGAGTTCATGCAATGCGATTTCGATACCATCGGCACCAAGAGTGTCGTGGCCGATATTGAAACGGGGCTGGTGATTCACGACCTGTTTTTGGCGCTCAGTTTGCCGGATTTCACCATCCGCATGAATAACCGTCAGGTGCTCACGGGGCTTCTGCAAAAGCTCGGCCTAGAGGAAAAGTCGGTGCTGCTATTGCGATCGCTCGACAAGCTTCCCAAGATCGGCCGCGAGAAAGTCGCCGAGGAAATGATGAGTGCTGCCGGAGCGACGCCCGAGCAAGCCGATCAAGTCTTGAAACTCGCTGAAATCTCCGGCAGTAACGACGAGATTCTCTTGCAATTGGAAACGCTGGTCGCTGGCAGCGAATTGGGGGAGCAAGGGGTCGCGCGGATTGCGGAGATACTGGATGGGTTCGCCGGCGCTGGCGCGGACGCGAGTAAGATCAAGATTGATGTCTCCATCGCCCGCGGGCTGGACTATTACACGGGTGCCATTTTCGAAACGTTCTTGAATGAACTGCCAGCCATTGGCTCGGTCTGTTCAGGCGGGAGATATGACAATCTGGCAGGACTGT
>JBGSHH010000414.1:0-18842 GCA_041752355.1 Pirellulaceae bacterium
GGAACCTCCATCATGATGAGGCTAAACGTCAGCAAGCCATAACGAAAAAGCGCGTGCATCCCAGAACTCCGCGCGAGATGAGTGAAAATTTGCTGCCGGTCCATTGTAAGGGGAAACCCCGCCGCAACTCAAACCATTGACGCCAGCGGACAAGTTTTGTTCGAGTATGCTTACCACCCAAATTTCCAGCGAATGGCTTTCGCGGACGCAGCAGGGCGAACCGTGATGAATCCCGGGGCAAGTCTACCCCACGTCCTTGACGTCGGATATGCTTATAGGATCAACACTTCCGTCACGCTACTACCACGAATTCACCACTATGACGAACACTTCACGCCGTCAGTTCTTGCAAACCACGTCCGTCGCCGGCGCGCTGGCCGCCGCCTCCGTATTCGCTCCCGCTTTGGCAAAATCGGCCGAAGAAGGAACGAAAAAGAAAATTAAGCTCGGCTACGATAACTTTGCCGTGCGAGCGTTCAACTGGAAGGCGGCGCAACTGATCGATTATGCGGTGAAGCTCAAGGTCGACTCGCTTCTGATCTCGGACCTGGATGCCTTTGAGAGTTTGGAGCCCAAATACCTCGCTGAGATCAAAGCGAAGGCGAAGGACAACGATCTCGATATACACGTCGGCACCTGGAGCATTTGTCCCACGTCTACGACGTTCAAGAACAAATGGGGGACCGCCGAGGAACATTTGCAAACCGGCATTCGTGTCGCAAAGGAACTCGGCTCGCCGGTGATTCGCGTCATTCTTGGTAATCGCAGCGATCGCATCACCCCAGGCGGGATCGAAGCGCGCATTGCGGACACGGTCAAAACTTGCCAAGCCTGTCGTAGCCAAGCCGTCGACGCAGGCGTGAAGATCGCCGTTGAAAATCATGCCGGCGATATGCGTGCCGAAGAGTTGGTCGAACTAATCGAAGCCGCAGGCAAGGATTATGTCGGAGCAAACATGGATAGCGGCAATGCCGTGTGGACGATGGAAGATCCGCTTGACAACTTGGAAAAGCTTGGACCGTACGCCGCGACGACAAGCCTGCGCGACACCAGTGTGTGGGAAAGCCAGCACGGCGCAACGGTGCAATGGCGCGCGATGGGGGAGGGGACCATCGACCAGAAGCGCTACTTCGAGAAGTTCGCAGAAATATGTCCCCAGGTGACGGTGCATATCGAGACCATCGGCGGCTTCAATCTGGATGTGCCGTACCTCAAAGCCGATTTCTGGAAGAGCTACCCCAACTTGAAAGCGGGCGACTTCGCCAAGTTCCTGGCACTCGCCAAAGGCAATAAGCCGGTTGATACGTACAAGCGGCCTGACGGCGTTGATGGCAAGCAGGCAGAACAAGATTTCCAACGTGGCGAGCTCGAACGCAGCCTGACGTATTGCAAAGAAACGCTCGGTTTGGGGGTCAAGTCGTGAGCGTGCTGGTATAATCAGGGGTAGTGAGGCGGATCTCCAGATCTATCTCATCGAATTGCGTTACCAAGACATCGTGAAAGAATAGGTTCTGGAGAACCCAGCTACATCGTTTGAGGACAATTGCAATGTATCTCCGCATGGCCAAACGCCTGCTGCTGGAAACCGACAAGCGCCTGCTCTGGAAGCTCGCCTGGAATATGGGATTCAAGGGGGGGCGGTCGGTGATGCTGCATAAGCGGCGGCTGAAGCGCGGCGAGTTCTTCCCGCCGTTTCTTTACGTCTCGATCATCAATAGCTGCAATTTGCGCTGCCAGGGATGCTGGGTCGATGTCGCAGCGAAGCAGTCGAAAATCGAAGTCGAGGCGATGCATAAGCTCATCACTCAGGCCAAGGCGATGGGAAATTCGTTCTTCGGTATTCTGGGCGGCGAGCCGTTTATGCATAACGACTTGCTAAAAGTCTTTCAGCAACATCCCGATTGCTACTTTCAGGTCTTCACCAACGGCCACTTCATCACCGAGGACACCGCCAAGGCGATGCGCGATTGCGGTAATGTCACGCCGCTGGTGAGCGTGGAAGGCAACGAGATCATCAGCGACGAGCGCCGTGGCCGCGCTGGTGTGTTGAGCCAGACCATGCAAGGCTTAGAGAATTGTCTTAAACACAAAGTGATGACGGGCGTCTGCACCAGCGTTTGTCAAACCAATCGCGATCTGGTAAGCGAGAGGTGGGTCGATCGCTTGATTGAAATGGGCGTATTTTATACGTGGTTTCATATCTATCGCCCCGTCGGTCCCGATGCCAATCCTGATCTCTCGCTCACGCCGGAACAGCAAATCGAGGTGCGCAAGTTCGTCGTCGAGATGCGTGCGAAGAAGCCGATCATCATCGTCGATGCCTATTACGATGGTGAAGGACGTGCGCTTTGTCCTGCCGCCACGGGTTTCACGCATCACATCAGCCCTTGGGGCGATATCGAACCTTGTCCGATTATTCAAATGGCGAAGGAATCGATCTATGACGAACGACCGTTGAAGGAGACGTTCAACAATTCGTCGTTCTTGCGCGATTTTCGCGAGCTAACGGCACAGCACACGCGCGGCTGCGTGGTGCTGGAACGCCCCGATTTGCTACTCGAACTGGCACAAAAGCACGGCGCTCGCGATACGACCGCCCGCGGCAAGTCGCTCGAAGAATTGGCTGCGATGACGACCCGCCCGTCACAATACAATCCGGGCCACGAGATTCCGGAGAAGAGTTGGGCCTATCGCTTGGCTAAGTACTTCTTCTTTAACGACTACGGCGCGTATACCAAGCATTTCAAATTGGAGAATTGGAAAGAGACACGCAACCCAACACCGCCTGCAGAACCGGAGTTGGTGCAGTTAACGGTATAGAAGCGCTTTGATCTCGGCGAGAGAGACGATGTTACCGCCCGCCAATCAAAACCACTAACTCGTTGCTTTCATGCCAATCCGTGCCGCACGTTCGAAGTCCGCGAAACGATTGCCGACGATCACGCCGCGCGTGAAGGTCTGGCTTGAGATCGACGGCGACTATGTCTTCGGGCAAGGACTGGCGGAAATTCTCACCGCCGTGCAAACACAAGGCTCGCTCAAGGAAGCGGCGAAAAGGCTGGACAAAAGCTATCGCTATGTCTGGGGGCGAGTGAAAGAGGCGGAACAGGCGTTGGGAAAGACGCTGGTCGACGCGCGCGTTGGAGGGCAGGGGACCAATCGCAGTTTCTTGACCGAGGATGCCGTCCGATTGTTGGCCGATTTCTCGGCGCTGCGATCGCGGATGCTCGCCATGGTGGAGCAGGAATTCTCCACGCGCTTTCGCAAGTAATCTTTCGTCGGCACTGTCATCTGGCGACGGTTGCGATACCCAGCTTAACGGCTAGAATGCGTCCGGCGGCAAATTGCATCGCCGTACCATTTGAAGCAAGTTGCAAAGCACACCGGCGGTATTTCATGATCTCTCCCCCTTTGAGTTTGCACGCTGGCCTCTGGCCGCACAGTCGTATCGCCGCGCTAACAGGTGCTTCGCAGCGGTTTCGGTATTGGGAAATCGCGTTGCTATTGCTTTGCGGCATATCGGCGGTATTGGCTGTGGAATTACTGCCTTCACCGATCAAAAAAATGCCAGGACAGGCGATTTTACGTTCCATGTTGCCGCTGGCTTTGGGCATGGCGGCAGTGCCCCGCTATGGCTCGGGATGCGTGATGAGTATGTCTTCACTGCTGACCATCGGTTGCTTGCGATTAGGTACCAGTGAGCTGGGCGTTGGAGCGATGACTAGCGCCTGTTTGGTGGGTGTGTTGCTCGATGCTGCGCTCCTTTATGCGAAACGAGGTTGGCAACTCTATGGAGGTTTTGTCCTGGCGGGACTGGCGGGCAATCTGGCGGCGATGGCAGCGCGTGGCGGCAAAAAGTTCATTGGCCTGGACGATCTGCTCGATCGCCCTTGGGACCAATGGCTATCGCAAGCGACCGTCACTTATCCGCTGTTTGGTATCGTCGCCGGTCTGGCTAGCTCAATTCTCCTTTTTTCGCTTCGAGAACGTTCGATCTCCAGCAGCGCGAAGCCGGTACCGCCATCATGATTTACGTTGGCATCGATGACACGGACACTTTGGAAACGCCTGGCACCAATCAACTCGCCAAAGAATTGGCGCGACTCGTGGCCGGTGACTATGACTGTCGGCTAATCGTTCGGCATCAACTCTTCTTCGATCCGCGCGTGCCATACACCAGTAAAAATGGCTCCGCTTCGCTGACGCTAGTGCCGCGCGGCCAGATCGATCTGCGGCATTTGTTCGACCGGATCAAGCATCGCATGCAGGAGTGGTATGTGCATGGCAGCGATCCTGGACTCTGCGTCACAGCGCATGTTCCGCCCGATGTTACGGCATTCGGTCAATTGGCCAAACAAGACCTGGTAACGCAGGCACAAGCCGCTGCCATCGCGCAAGGGCACGGCATTCATTTGGAAGGTCTCGGCGGCACTGATGGAGGAGTAATTGGAGCATTAGCTGCCGTGGGCTTGATTGTGACAGGCGATGACGGTCGTGTCGTGCGGCACGCGGAATGGGCCGATGATTTGATGGGGCCGACTCCGCTGGAAATAGTTCACGCCCGCGGTATTGAGGTGCGCGACAAAACCACCGGGAAGTGCATCCAACCTGACTTTATCGATGTCGGCAAACATCTACGACCCAATCTGCGCGCCGGTCGAGTCGTGCTCTTCGCGGAGCGACAGGGTGAGCAATGGCACGCGGTCAAATTGGTCTAACGCACGATTTCAGGAGACAGCATTGCATGTCGCGTCGTATGGCATTCACGTTGGTGGAACTGTTGGTGGTCATCGCCATCATCGGCGTACTGGTAGCGCTGCTATTGCCTGCGGTTCAAGCGGCACGTGAGGCTGCGCGTCGCACCCAATGCGCCAATCAGATCCGTCAGCTCGCGCTCGCCTCACACAATTATCATGACACGCATTTGGTGCTGCCGGCTGGTTTGTGCATGTGGAACACACCGCCGGGACAACCCAACCCGCCGCAATACCGTTCCGCGTCGCTTTTCATGCAAATGTTGCCGCAAATTGAACAGGGCAATCTGGCCGATAGTTGGGACAGGATCGATCCACGCAACAACGTGACCAGCGGGCGCACGACTTCGATCATCTCGCTGCTGCTGTGCCCTTCCGACGGCATTACGCAAAAAGTAGTCGCGGACAAGAAAGGGGACAAATACGCGTTGACCAGCTATGGCGGTGTGGGCGGCGTTCAGTCGTATCATCACAACCGGGCCACGCGCGACGGCGTCTTCTATACCAACAGCGAAACGCGGCTAGACGATATCAAGGACGGCACGAGCAACACCTTGTTGTTTGCCGAGCGCTATCATCGGGATCAAGACTACGACAACAAAGTCGGCAACAGCTACACGCCGATGTCGCAGTGGGGTAGTTGGGCTCCTTGCACGGGGCCAGCTGGTGTCGGCGATGTCACGCTCGGTACGCTGGTTCCCATTGGTTACGTGCATCCCGTCGGCAGTTCAGTCGATACAACCTCGGAGGATCGCCGCGTTACTGCGTTCGGAAGCGGGCATGGTCACGGCGCGATGGTCGCCTTCGGTGATGGCTCCGCGCGCTTTCTCGCAGCGAACATGCAACTCACAACGCTCAAGGCGATGAGTACCAGGGCGGGGAATGAAGTGGTGAGGGAGTGAGTCACGTTGCTCACACATCCAACTCGTCCAATTGGTCGATCAAGCGATCGAAGTCGTCTTTCGGTTCATCGGCTTTGTCGGCTTGTCGTTTCGGTATGCCGACACTCATGCCCACCGCTTCTCGACCTGCCAGCATTAGTTGTTCGTCCCGCTCGCGCGCTGCGACGGTGATGGCGTCCGCCGGTTCCACCGGCGCCCCAAACAGCGCTGAAAGATCGATCTTGAGACTGCCAGCGACCTCCGGCGAACCAGCGATTGCGGGCGTTTTGTGCTGCGGGAAGATAATCGCGTTCTCGGGGCATACGCGGCTACAAGCGGGGCAACCTTTGCGGCAATTGTCGGGCTGCTCGACGAGGATCGTATCCTTCATGTCGACGCCATAAACGCCGAACAAGCAGAAATCGATGCACTCCATGCAATTGGTGCAGCGGCTAAAATCAATCACCGGATACCAACGCCGCTCTGGCTGTTCTTCGATCCGCAACACTTGCGGCGTCATATCCGAACCAAGCGCCGTGTCATTCGTCGGCGTGATGAAGCGTTCCAACTGCTCCGGGGCGGGCGAGCCTCCCACCCAATCCATCAAACTCACCACCTGCGTGTTGAGTTCCCGGTAAATGCGCTTGATTTCGTCGATATAGACCTGGGCTTGATTGGAAATGCGCAGATCCAAACAATAAATTTTGCGTTTGGGAAGTTCGATTTGCGCGAGGACGCGTTGTTTCTCGTCGGCGCTGGCTGCTTCGGATGCTTCTGTTTCTTCGTCCTCGTCGTCTTCGTCATCCGCGGCCGATTTGAGCGTCGTCAAACCTGCTTGTCCGCGCACGCCGGAGCGATCGAGCGTCCAACGAGCGGCGCGCTCGAAGAGCCAGGTGAGCACGACCATGTGACCGCTAACGCTCGTGAGGGCAAGCATGCCTGTGCTATCGGCGGAAAGATCGTATAAGTGTGGGACTACGACCACATCGATGCCTTGCTCCATGATGAGCGCGGCGACGATGCTCTCCTCCAAATCGCGTTTGGCGGGGTTTTGGCTTTGCCCTTGAGAGAGCACTACAGTCAGACGTTTGGCCATGTTTCGCTACTCGTTCATTTGTCCTTTGATGGTCCGCTGCGTCACTTCCCAAACGCTGGCCAAGTGGTCGATATAACCCTGCGGAGTGAGCAAAGTCTCGCTCGGGGCGGTCATTTCAAACAGCCATCCGGAACCATACGTATCGACATTGATTGCCGAAGGGTCGGAAAGCAAGTCGCTGTTCAATCGCGTGAGCATTCCCGCGAGCGGCGCGAACAAATCGCTTTCCGCCTTTTTGCTCTCAATCGAGCCCAATTGTTGCTTATCAAGCAGGCGAGTTCCTGCTTCCACTGTCCAGTCCAAAAAGTACACATCTTGTAACAGTCGTACCGCGTATGCCGAAAAGCCGAAGCGAATGGTATCGCCTGTGACCTGAGCCCACATGTGGTTTTTTGCGTACTGTCGATCGACCGGAAATCGGGCTTCAAAGTTGCCCATCATGAACACTAGCGGCTCACTCATGTATAGCGCACCTGCTGATGTTCGGGTTCAAAAAAAGCGTGCAACAGGGCGTCAGCGCGGAGCGTCCCTTCGCGCGTCAGTTCGATCCGTTCGCCAAGCATCGTGCAGTAACCAAGGGCGACGTATTCGCGCCAGACGTCACCAAATTCCTCGCGAATATCGACACCGAACTTCTGTTGAAAATAGGGAACGTTGAGGTAGCCCTTCTTGAGCAGCAGGATCATCTCGCGGATGAGCGATTGATGCGGCGTCGGCACATAGCCACGATTGAGCGGCAGTTCGTTACGTTCCAATAGCGCGCTGATGTAATCGCCCCACTCGGTGAGATTCTGATAATGCACGCCAGAGATATGACCGAAGCTGGCGACGCCGGTGGCGAGCAAATCGGAGCCTTGCCAGAGATTGTCGCGATAGCTGAAGTTGACTTTACTCGGATCTTTCACCAGCGTGTAAGCGCTGGAGATGTGATAGCCAGCCGCCTGCAGTTCATCGTACGCGTAGCTCAGCCAGGCACGCTTGGTGGGCCAATCGGCAACAGTGAGTTCGATCTGGTTGCCGAGGATATCTTTGGAATAGACCGTGTTGTAAGGAAGTTCGAGCTGATAAATCGTGACGCTATCAGGTGAAAGCTCGATGGTCTTTTTGATGTTCACTTTCCAGTTTTCTTCGCTCTCGCCGACCATGCCAGCGATCAAATCGATATTCACATTGGAGAAGTTAGCGGCAGTGATCCATTCCCAAGCACGATAGACTTCGTGTGAGAGATGTGCGCGACCATTCTCCTCCAGCACGGCGTCACTGAAATTCTCCACGCCAAGACTTAACCGCGTGATACCGAGATCTTTTAACGTGTGAATCTTAGGCTCTGAAAGCGTGCCAGGTTCGCATTCAAAGGTGACTTCCTCGGCATGTTCCCAATTGATATTGGCGCGCAAGCGGTCAACCAGCGCAGTGAGTTGTTTCGCCGACAAAAACGAAGGCGTGCCGCCACCAAAGTAAACAAAACGAAACGGCCTACCTCCCATCGCCGGCACGCGACTGACGAGTTCGATTTCGCGTGACAGCGCCGAGACATAGGTTTCGATATCGTCTGCCCTCTTGTCGGTGTAGACACGGAAGTAGCAGAACTTGCAGCGTTTGCGACAAAATGGAATATGCAAATAGAGACCCAGCGGCGTCTCGCGCGGTGGGCTTTGGAGCGCTTTGCGGACGGCCGGCAGCTGGTCTTGGTTCCAGACGGAATACGGCGGATAGTTGGATACGAAGTAGCTGCCGACTTCGGTCTTGATGGCTTCCGTGGTCATTGCTCTCGCTTTCCCTCTTGATGGTCAAGAGGTGAGGGTGAGTAATTGATGGGGCATTCTAAAGGTTGGTTGAATCTGACATTGCACGAAACCCTCAACCTTGCTCTCTTCCACAGGAAGCGAGCGGTAAGTTCTACTTTGCACCGAAACAAAACACGTGACCATCGTCGTTCGCGATGACTAGTTTGCCATCGGCAATGGCAGGGCTACTGGTGAAGCCGCCGCCAGCTTCGTATTCCCAATGCTTCGAACCGTCGGCCACATTGATCGCATATAGACGACCATCGGCGGCTCCCACATAAACGCGATCGCCTACCACCACAGGGCAAGAGTCGATTCGCTGCCGCGTTGGGAAGCTCCATTTCTTATTGCCGGTCAATGGTTCAAAAGCATGCACCGCTTTGTCGCGTCCGCCCACAATCACAATATCTGCCATTGCCGCTGGCGAACTCCGAAAGGCTTGTGAACGACGGTCATCTTGCCACGTCCATTTAGTTTTGGCTTCTTTCCAATTAATGCCGAAGAACACGCCAGCTTCGTTGCCAAAAAAAACCATATCGCCAAAAGCCGCTGGTGTAGAACCGGTAGGCGCTTCGATCGGGACATCGGCGGCTTCAGCTCCTTTATCGAGATCGATGATATGCAGCTTGCCATCGCAGCCGGCCAGGAAGCAGCGATCCTCGACGACGGTCGGCGAGCAGCGAATCTGGTCGGCAATGGCGAATTTCCATATCTCTTTACCGCTCTTGGCCTCGAGGCAATAGAGCGTGGCGTCTTGTGAACCAACGAGCACGCGATCCTTGTGGAAGTTGGCGCTACTGTTGATCTCGCCTTGGGTTTCGTAGGCCCATTTCTCGGTGCCGTCGTTGGCATTGAAGCAATGAAACTTGCCATCCAAGTCGCCTAGATAGATCAAGCCATCACGCACGGCCGGCGAGGCATTGAAACCCGTCTCAAGTTTCTGTTCCCATTTCTTGTCGCCAGTCTTCAAATCGATCGCTAGCAAGCGGCCATCCAGGTCGCCTAGATAGATCACCCCATCGACAATCGCAGGCGTCCCTTCAAAGGCCCCATCCTTCACGGTGTACTTCCAGAGCAGTTCGAGTTTCTCTGGCAGCTTGCCGCGCGCGACGCCTGTCGCTTGCGCATCACCGCGAAAAAGCGGCCAATCGGCGGCAGGCTCAGCGGCGAGCAGCACGCTGCTGGCTAGAATCAAGCTCAACAAGCATGGAGCAAATGCTATGCGGCGAGTCATGCGAAGGACCTCCAAAAGGCGATACGAGCGATCCTTTCATTCTATCAGAATGCGTGCTCGTAGAGGCGCAAAAGTTCATTGGCGTCGACTTGCCGCGGATTGAAGGTGCCGGTCCATTGCTGGGCCGCGTCGGCTGCCAATTTGGGGAGCGATTCTCGCGTAATTCCGCAGGACGAAAGGGTCTGCGGCAATTCCGCCAACTTCACCAGCGAAGAAACATAGTTGGCCAAACCGCTGGCGGAATGCTCGAAACTGGGAAATCCGTTCAGGCCATGGAGGCTATCGGACAGTTCGCTGTACCACTGCGCAAAGGCCTCGCCATTGAAGCGAATGACGTGCGGCAGCATCAGTCCAATCGCCTGGCCATGCACAATGCCGAACTGGGCTGTCAGCGGATTGGCCAAGGCATGTGTCGCGCCAAGCATCGACGATTCAATCGCCAGACCAGCGAAACAAGCGCCTAACTGCATCGCGCCGCGGGCTGCGAGATCTGTGGGATTCTCCAATACATGCGCAAAATTGCCTGCCAGAAGTCGCCACGCTTCGCGACTGAACGTCAGCGAAATGACATTTCGTGGCTTGGTGACGTAAGTTTCGAGCGCATGGGCAATGGCGTCGATGCCAGTCAAAGCCGTAACACGTCGTGGTTGTGTCACGGTCAACGTGGGATCGAGCAAGGCGATGCGACACGCAGCCTTCTTGTCTCCACAAGCCATTTTGACGTGTGTTTGGGCATCGCTAATGAGAGCATAAGATTGTGCTTCACTGCCGGTGCCGGCGGTAGTGGGAACGGCGATCATCGGCAGCATCGGCTTGAGGGCTTTGCCTGTCCCCCAATAATCTTGCATCCGCCCGCCATTGGTGTAAACGAAGTTGATTCCTTTGGCGCAGTCCATGGAACTGCCGCCCCCTAGTCCAATCAACAACTCGGGATCGTAACGTTTGGCGACCTTAACGCCGGCCTCGACGTCGTCGGTATTGGGATTCTCGTGGAAGTCCGAGAAGACATGCGCTTCGATATTCGCCTTGTGTAAAGCGTCGAGCGCACGCTGTGCATGCCCCGCTGCGACAATGCCCTGGTCGCTAACGATTAGGGCACGGCGCGCTCCCAACTCGCCTGCTAGTTCGCCGAGGGTATAAATCTTCCCCGGTCCAAAAACGATGCGCGTGCGAGGTTGGTAGTCGAAGGAAAGCATGTCATCCAATTCTCTCCCGAGCGCGGAGAGCGGCAAATAGGTGGGCTATTGTTGTTCAATCGTCTGATAAGCGCGGTTCCGAAAAAGGAAGTCGATGATATTCCCTTCGTGCGGCTGCAACCAATTCAGTCGATTGGTGGGAATCGGGCCGATGTTCAAACGATCGATATGCGTGCAATCCGTGGCGGCACGGGCCAAGGCTTCATCCTTGGTAATGACCGTTCCTACCAGCGTGGTGCCGATTTTGCTCAACATTTGATTCTGCGGACATTGTACAACGGTCGCGAAGGGGAACATGTATTCTTTCTTCACGATTTCACGATCCGGCGAGTCGGCGTGCGCGATGACCGGTCGCAAATAAGCACAACGTTCTTGCTCTTCCAAACGCGGGCCATACGCGCTGGTTAGGTCGGTGACCCCCTCGTCGCTAAAGTCCTTCTCGATCATTCCCCATACTGCTTTGGCCATGCCAGGCGTGGTGAAGGCGGCCAAGCCAGCGTTGGGATCGGTGGGTTTCTTAACTTCGATCGGCCCCAGTTTCGCCGCCAACGCGGCAGCGATTTCTTTCGTATGGCGCGAAGCAAACACTGCCGATGCGTTGATGCAACTGCGCCCTCCATTGGAGTAAATGCTCTCGACCATTACATCGAGATAGTTCTCCCAGTCGTCGACTACATCGTCGCCCAGGATGACCTTCGACCAGCCTGGGCCGTGCGGTTGTACCTTGGGATTGCCCGCGTATTGCTCGATGGTATGCGCGCTGCCGAAGATCATGCTCCGCGAGCAAGCCGACAAGAGCGCCGCGCCCACTTCGTTCCCTCGCCCGGGATACAAGGCGATTGCTTCCGCCGGAATGCCGGCGGCAGTGTAGGCGTAAAACATGCGATAGGGCGTCCAAGGTTCCGACGAACCTGGTTTGAGCACCAGACCAATTTGCAGCGGTATCGCCGGTAGCCAGAGAGTGTGCACGCCGGGCGAGTTCGATGGCAGGACCGCGCCGAGTACCGGCGTCGTGGCTTGATAACTCACGGTGACGTTGCGTCCCTCATCGCCAAAGCCGCGCGAGAGGATGTTCAGATCCAGGCCACGCGTGAGCGAATCGAGAATCTTGTCCATGTTCTGCAACACGAAGGCGTTCTTTTCCATGTTGCGGCGGCACATGTGTTCCGGCAAGCCAGTGCTCGCTGATTGCGCATGTACGAACTCGTCCGGCGATTGCGTACCGCTTCCCATCGGCAAGGTTGCGGTGGAGAACAACTCGCCTGCTTTCTTGCAGCGTGCGATCAATTCCTGACAAGAGAATTGACGCAAGGCATCGCGGGCCTTTTGTGCGTTGCGCATGTCGCGCGATAGCAGGCCACCATTGGCGACGCCAATTTTGGCGATCGGCTCGCCGGTATCGAAGTGGACCACGTCGTCGAATTCGAGCGACTCGTAAGGCTTGCCGAAACGGATGGGAGAGAGAGTTAGCATGGTGTTCCAAAATTTCTAGGCGCCAACGACGCGAGTAGCTCCGACGCCGCCAGGGCATCGGGGCGTATTGCGCAGCGCTTCGGTTGGTGATTGGTAGTCGATCTCGCACCTCATCAAGCAAATCGCTAATACACGCCCACCGTCGTGCTCGATGCGAACTTGTGATAGGGTCGCACGCCGCTAACGCCGTCCCAAGGGTACTTGGCAAACGGCATCTCGCGTTCCCCTTCATCGCGCTCGAGGAAGCCGGGGACGAAGAACTCCTTGGTGAGCGTCGTGAGCTTCACGCGACCGGTTTCACCATAGGGAACCACCTTCATCGGATCTTCGAAATCCACGATTTCGCATATAGCACGCGGTTCGGGAGCGTAATAACTAATCTTGTAGCCATCGGCGGCGGTAACTGGCTTGCTGGCGGCTAGGCCCATCAATGTGTTGCCGTAGGTTGGCGTCATGTAAATGCCGCTCTCCTCCGGGGGTCCACCAAAATATTCCTCAATGCAGAAACGCGTCCACTGCGGCGTGAATTCCGTGCCGCCACTGAAGATGCCGGTGATGCCGGTGTCCTTGAAGCTCTTACCGCTCGATTCCAAATCGTTGCAGAGGGCTTCGATGAGTTTGGGCGTACCGAACATGCATTTGATGTCGTGGCCGGCCGAGAGGATCGTATGCACCTGATCGATACAGTGTTTCTTGTAGGCTTCGAGATGATCCATCCATCCCTTTTTGATGAGCTTCACCACCCAGCGTGGATCAAGATCGATGCAGAAGCAGATGCCGCCACGATGTTGGCAGAGATGTTCGACCGCGAGTCGCAAGCGACGCGGGCCGCTAGGGCCAAGCATCAACCAATTCGCGCCTCGGGGAAAGTACTCTTCAGGTAGTGTGTCGCTGAAGTTCTCGTAGTCGATGCGGAAGTCGTCGATCACCACGCGACTCTTGGGAATGCCGGTCGTGCCGCCGGTTTCAAAAACGTAGACCGGACTTTTTTCATAGGCCTTGGGTACCCAGCGCCTGACGGGGCCGCCACGCAACCATTCGTCTTCAAAGAGCGGGAACTTTTGAATGTCAGCGTAGTCCTTCACGTCCTTGAGGGGATCGAAGTTGAACTCGCGCCTCTTGTTCAGCCAGAAAGGGCAACCGGTTGATTCGTGAAAGTGCCACTGAATTGTTTCGTACGCGTGCGCGTCTAGCTTGGCACGGTTCTCTTTCACGCGGCGATCGAGTTCTTCGGCAGAAATGTTTTCCACAGCGGCCATACGAAAACCTCAAGGGGAGAGACGAAACATTAGAGGGCAGGGGGCGGGGCGGGGGGCGAGAGTCCAGCCCCTCAAAAATACCGCGCGGCGAAGGCGAAAACAACCCACGCAGCCGCAGCGTCGGGCCGCGAACTAGCCATGCGAATTCCGCAAAGATTGTATCCAATCGACCACCACACTGCTGAGGGCCGCCAACTCGCCACGATAACTATGGTCGGCGCCGGCAATCGTTGCGATCCGCAATCGGGCAGGCGATTGTCCCAAGGCCTGCAACTCTTCGACCACTTGGTTAAAGGCTTCGCCTTGCGTCAGTTCCAATTCACCGTAGGTAAACAGTAGCGGTTGGGACACTTTAGCTACGAAGCGAAAGAAATTGTAACGCTCCCCAGGGCCATACTTGTCGAGGTAGCTGCCGCCGGAGATATGCAATGGAAAAGGAAAGCGGGCCAGGAATAGGGATTCTGGTTGGCCTTGCGCCACAAGATTCTGTGCGATGGCGAGCGATTCGTTAAATCTTTCCCGCTGTTCGCCTTGGTGGAATCGTACGTAGGAAAGACGTGGCGGACTAAGCGCCGCCACGCCAATCACGTTTGCCAACGATTCGTGCGCAGAGGCATAGATCGCTTTGATGGCACCCAGGCTATGGCCGACGAGCAGTACCTTGCGATAGGCTTGCTCGCTCGCCCAGTGGAGCCAACCGAGCAAGTCCAAGCGGCAGTCATCAACAATTTCTAGTGCCGCGCCTTGCCACTTGGAGCCATGCTTGGTCGCGACGCTGCAAACGTTGTCGTGCCCTCGCGTATTTACTCGCAAGAACGGAATGCCTAGTGATGTTAGTGGGGCGACTAAGCCCTCGATCACCGATGACGTATAAAAGTTCTGTCCAACGCCGTGCAGGCCAATCGCCAGATCAACTTCGCTATGCTGTGGCCCGAGGGCGCTGTGCAAAGCGCCATGAAGTTTGATCCCGTCGGGAGTTGTGGCGGCAACGAGGTTAGCGAACATGCACTTATCGTAGCAGTTCACGAGACGAGGAGCGAATAGCTGCTGGGGCAGATCAACCCTAGCTACGGCTGGGTCGAAAGCGTCGAGGTATCAACATCGACAGGTGATCGGGTGGTGATCGTTGCTGTTTCACGTTCCGTGCGCTCGTTAGTATCGCGTGTCGCGAGCGTGTTGTGTCCCACGCAGATCAGTTCTTGGCGCGTGCGAAAAATGATCTCACCGCCAACCAAGGCTGGCGTGGCCAGGCAGGGCTCGTGCATGCGGTTGGTTGCGACGAGTTCAAATTGATCCGTCGCTTTGAAGACTGTCACGTCGCCCCGCTCGCTGACCGCATATAGATGCCCGCCGCCGGCAACTAGACTAGCGCTGAACGTGCCCTGCAAACGTTTTCGCCAGAGGATGGTGCCATCATCGAGACGATGACAAGTAGCCACTCCACCGTCGGAAATGAGATACAGCCGCTCGCGATAAATCACGCCTGTCGGAACGTAAGGACCACCGCTCGGCAAGCGCCATCGCACATGCGATGCGCTGACATCCCCTTGCCCATCGGGACGAATAGCGAAGATTGGACCATTTCCGCCTGTGGCGCTGATGATTAGATTGTCCCCGACAATTGCCGTGGGACAGGCGATATCGGTGGTGCCGCGCACTTTCCAAATCTCTGCACCACTGCGCGGATCGTAGGCGATGACTTCCCCAGCGGAACTGCTACCGCTACCGGTGCCGTTGACAATCACTTGCCATTTTGGCGCAACCGTCGAACCCGAATTCATCAACACCGGAGACGACCACGAGCCACGACTGGTACGCGACGTCCGCCATATTTCATTCCCATTGGCCTGGTCGAAAGCGACAATATGGCTGGAGTCCTCACTGTCGCATACGCAAATCACTAGACTTTCAAACAAAACCGGACTAGCCGCTTGTCCCCATTCATGTTGCCCCCTCGTCGCATCGGTTTGCCAGAGGATATTGCCTTGTAGATCCAGGGCAAATAAACCTAGGCTGTGGAAGGAAGCGAATAGCCGCAAGCCATCGGTAGCCACCGTGGGGGAAGCGAATCCATTCTTTCGATGCGCGGTACCTTGTGGAGTGCCAACGGTTGTTTGCCAAATTTCATCACCCGTCTTCCGATCGTAGTCCAAAACTTTGGCGGTTGAGACTCCGTCTTGGACTTCGACCGTCGTCAGCAGAACATGTTCGCCCCAAACCACGGGCGATGAATTGCCTTTGCCTGGGACGGATACTTTCCAACGCAATCCTTGCTCGGATTGCCAGGAGGTGGGAAACGTTCTTTCTGCCACCCCATGCCGTAATCCACCTCGCCAACCCGACCATTGTTCCGATGCATCAACGCGATCGTTGACCGGCTTGAGACTGACAAAGACGGTAGGGGGTTCGACGATCGCTCCCGCGTCACATCCCAGCAACAGCGCGCAGCTGCCCAGCGCGATCAGTCGCGGTAAGCCCAAACTAGCGTACAATTGCGATCGATTCACGGGCGTGAAGCGTTCTTCCAGATCAGCCACAGGGGAAACGTGCGATATGCGGCTGACCGTAAAGGTGGGAAAACTGCGGGAAGCAGGTTGTCAGGCGGGATGTGGAGCTTCTACTTATGCTACCGAATTTGCGTAAATCGAAAATAGCCCCTTCGGGGGAAAGAGGCAATTGAAACGTAGTCCTGAGATAGGTGCGGATCTGCTAAGAGCGGCGACTATTGGGCGGGTGAAGCGTTCGGCACGCTGCTTAATTGCGACAAAACCTGTAGCACTCCGTTGAGATGAGCCATGCGCGGCCCAAAGCGATCGACGAATTCGTTGAGCATGAAGTCGCCATCGACCAGCGATTCCTCGTTGTCGGCGATTTCCTCGGTGAGGTTCTCGAGAAACTGAGTTTGCACCCGCGTAAGCGTTTCTGCGGCAACCCGGCAGCTATTGGCCAGTTCAGGGTTCGCCTGCTTCCATTGCCCCAATTCTTGGTGACGCTGCTTTTGGGCCGCACCCAGATGCTGGTTCATTTCTTCCAACAGTTGATTCTGCTTTTCCTGGTGCGAAATCATCATTCGCAATAAGGTAATCATCTCCGTCGCGGTGTCCGCGTTGGTATTGATCTTGTTGAGGCTGGGATTCGACGTGACATCGATGCTGAACATCGACGAGAATTGACGCGGATCAACCGACATGGGTAATAGCTCCTGGGTTAGCCCCCAATATAGTCTGGGAAAGAAACGGTTGTCCAGTTTTTCGCGGGAGGCATTCCCAAACCAGATCGGGTTACCCCGCTAGCACGTGGTAGCCTTGGCGTTAAACCCGTTAAAGTCGGTCACTTGCCACGCCCGATGCTTGAAGGGGCGTTGGGCGACTGCCCAGCGTTTTGGCGGCGACACCTACTGACGAAAAGCTCCATGAGTGCTAGCAGTTCCCAGGCTTTGCCAGCGATTGGCTTTCTAACGGTTTGCGACTACGGTGAAAGTGGCGTCTGCGGGGGGTACCTGGTGCTAAATGCGGCCGGGCGACCGCTGGAATTCCACTGTACCGCTCCCGTGAAAGCCAACCGCGCTCAGGAAATCCTCTACGGGCCAACTCTGAGACCATTTTTATATGGTGAGCAGATCGGCCAAACGCTCGTGTCGCGCGCCAAAGTCGAACCGTTGGTGGTCATTACCGACGCGGAACCTGCGCTGGCAGTACGCACCTTCGTGAACATGCCCGTTTTGTGCCTGATCGATGAGGAAGGGAAGTCCACGCAGCCCGCTGTCATGACCATCAATCACATGCCTGCTGCCATCGAGCGAGCCCATCCGCAGGACGCCGCTCGTATCAAACAGTTTTGGCCACAACATTTTGAAGGCTTCGATTTGCGCGAGCCGTTTGGTCGTATTCGCGAAGCGTTGGAGGAATCTCGCAAAGCTGCTTAGCGCATTGTTGTTCCTTTCCCCGTCAGTACCTAGGCACAATTCACTCATGACGGCCTCTCCACGGATCACCAGCGTCGATCTGCAATTTCCCATCGAAGTCTATGCTGGCGGTTGGAACGCAGGCCTAACACGCCCTCCGAAAGTCGAGGCGACTGCGCTGGATCTCGATTTCGGCAAACTGCGCGCGGCGACCATGAGAATGCGGGACTTGAGCATCCGCACTTTCAGCTACACCTTTCCTGAAGCGCCTGCCTGGGCGCAGAAGCCGTCCGCGCCGATCAGCAGTTCGCCAGTTGTCGATCCCATCGAGCAACCTTCCGGCCAGTCGCGACCAAATATTACGCGCCTCAAGCCGCCTGGCGATGTGATCAAGCTCGAAGATCGCTTGTACTACGTCCTGCAACCGCCGCTGGAAACGCTTGTCAGTACGCACGCCTTGTCGTTTCCGTTTGAACCCTTTCCCTATCAGATGCAAGGCATTGCGTTCCTCTTTCCCCGTTATGCGGCAATCTTGGCAGACGAGATGGGGCTGGGAAAAACGATGCAAGCGATCAGCAGTATCCGCTTGTTGCTCTGCTCCGGTGAAGTGCGCTCGGTACTCTTGATCTGCCCTAAGCCGTTAGTGACCAACTGGCAGCGCGAGTTCGCCACTTGGGCGCCGGAGATCGCGCTGGGAATAATCGAAGGGGATGCCGCCAAGCGGCGCTGGCAATGGGAGCATGTGCAGACGCCAGTGAAGATCGCAAACTATGAGTTGTTGATGCGCGATCGCGAGATCATCACGGGTGGAAGCCTGCATTTCGATCTCTGCGTACTCGATGAAGCGCAGCGCGTGAAGAACAAGAGCAGCACGACCAGTGAGATCGCCCGGAAAATTCCCCGCACGCGTAGCTGGGCGCTCACGGGAACGCCGATCGAAAACAGTCCCGAAGATCTCGTCGGTATCTTCGAGTTTCTTTCGCCAGGCTATCTAAATCGCGACATGCCGGTTCGTCGTTTGGGTCAATTGGCGCAAGAGTATATTCTGCGTCGCACGAAGGATATGGTGCTGACCGATTTGCCTCCCAAGATGTTTCGCGACGCGGAGATCGATCTCACGCCTGAGCAGCGTTCGACGTATCAGGCGGCGGAAGATGACGGAATTTTGCACCTCGACGAGATGGGTGAGGGGATTACTATTCAGCACGTGTTTGAACTTGTGCTGCGGTTGAAACAGATCTGCAACTTTGACCCCGCC
>JBGSHH010000415.1:0-4059 GCA_041752355.1 Pirellulaceae bacterium
AGATAGAGAATGAACGGCTTGTCCTGGGGACGTCGATTCTGGAGATAGTCCAAAGCGAGGTCAGTCGCGACATCGGTATCGTAGCCGATCAATTTCTGTGTCTTGCCGTTGACGTTGTAGGTCGGGTCCGTGTAGACACCCTGGCCTTTGTACGACGCCCAATGGTCGAAGCCAGGGCGCGGGCTATCGTCATCATCCCCCATGTGCCATTTGCCGATGAAGCCAGTGTGAATGCCAGCCTGCTGGAGTAGCTGCGGAAAGAAGACGGTGCCGCGCGGCTCGGGATTTTGATTATCGACAATCCGGTGATGATGCATGTAACGCCCCGTCAAGATCGAGGCACGGCTCGGCGAGCACAGCGATGTCGAAACAAACGCGTTGGTCACATGGGCCCCTTCCCTGGCCAGCCGATCGAGCGCCGGAGTTTCCAGCCAGGGTGGCGCATGGGGATGGCTGCCAAGAAAGTCGTAACGATGATCGTCCGACAGCACGAAAATCACGTTGTCTACAAACGGCTCGGCGGCACTCGACAGGCGCGCGGAGAATAAGATGACAAATATGACGAGGATGCGACTGTGCGGTGAGTACATTGCTACATTTCATCGGGCGTGGGTTGAGGATGGCAACTTGCGCAACGTTGCTTCATGGTAACTTCCCTAGCCACCAAGTGCTGCGTATTTCACAGGGAAGTGAGCCAAATTGCCCTGAATTCTCGTACGTAGCTCGGCAGAAATGCCAGAAGCAAGAAGCTGCGTCAAGAAACGACGAAGGTGGGTCAAAAACCCACCTTCTTTGAGACAACGCATCGTTGGCGTTCAGTTGTCCAGCACGGCCTTGCCGATGTTCTCGAGCGCCTTCTGCAGAGGATACATCAAGCCAGGATCGTTGCCGATACCTTTCAGATAAGCCCGCGTCGCATCAGCATGGCGACCATTGTGCTCGTAGGCGGCACCCAGATCGCGATAGCCAAAGATCACCGTCAGTTGTCCCGCGTGGGCGGCATCCATGTGTGCTTCCGCTTGCTCCAAGGCACCACGTTCCAGGCACATCGCACCAAGCATGTTGTGCGCTTGGGCCTCGAACTTGTCGGCCCCCAGCGCTGGCAGCAAGTCGTTCACCGTCACCACAGGCTCTGTCGCAGGCGTGCGGTAGTCCGGCATCGCCAGTACCAGTGTGGGATTCAAGTTCTTCGCATAGGCGATAGCCGCTTCGAACTCTTGCATCGCGTTCAGTTCGTACATCCCTTTGGTATTGGGCACCACGTCGCGTGGACGGTACGCGGCCAATCGCACCGTCATCGGACCGACGGCGTCATACCACTCTTTCGCATGTCGAGCTTGATCCATGCGCAGAATCGCGATGTAGTAGTGTACCAATGGATTCTGCGGTTCCATTTGCTCGGCCTGATCGAGATGCTCGGCGGCAGCTTCGAGATTGCCCAGTTGCAAGTTGGCCATCCCCATCGCGACTTGCCGCCAAACTTCAGTCTCACAAGGGAGCGCTATTTTTTGCCAGCCTGCTAAAGCTTCCTCGGCTAAACCAGCCTGGTGTTGTCCCAGAATCGTCCAGAGTTGGACATTGGGGTCAACCAGAGGAGCGCCCTCAGTGAGCATCGGTTGCGCGGCCTCGATGGCGTCGGTTGGCAGCAGGGCCGGTTCACGCGGCAAGGTCAAATCCGCACCTGCGGCAACTCGAACGGCCATCAGCGCCAAGGCGGTCGCCAATACCAGCAATACCACCCAGCGAACAATCTCCCATTCCAAGCGCAGCGGTCGTGTGGCGAACATGATCCACCTCCTTTTCCGTGCGGCGAGTAAGTTGTTGTTTTTCACCTTACTAACGAGCAAAGGTTATGCCACGAAAAGAAAATTACGGCACGCATCACAAGCTCAGGTGCAACAATACGTTACGAGCACGCTGTTACAGCTTAACAACGTGCGAAACGCGCGGTGCGGGGACAGCTAGCGCGCGAAAATGCGCAGAGACAGACTTAGCTAGCAAAGTGACCGGCCCTACCGGCGGCTCTAACGACGTATTCACCGAGGGCTAACTTCGCCGCTAATCTCCATTTCCTTGAAATAGACTTCGCAGTCTTGGCCGCCGTGGAGTTGCAAGGCGAGGTAGCCGGTGGTGCGACCTGGGTCGTTCTTGAGATGGGCGGTAACGACGCCGTTGACCGTGACGGTGATGTCGCGCCCCCGTGCAGTGACGGTCATTTCGTTCCAGTCGCCCGGCTTGAAGTACTTCTTCACTTGCTCGGCGGTCGGTTGTACGACCCAGGCGCGGCCATGCGTTTCGTATAAACCTCCGATGTCGTTGGCGGCATCGATCTCGGCCTGAAAGCCTTTGACACCCACATCGCCTGGCACTTTCTCAATGCGGAAATAAAGGCCGCTGTTGCCTGCGATGGATTTGTACTTGAGTCGGGCGGTGAAGTCGCCGTATTGGTCGTCGGTCACGAGATGACCATGCTTGGGTTCGCTGGCGACATTCTTGCCATGCAATACGCCCTCCTCGATCGTCCATTTGCCACCGCCGATGACATGCCAGCCAGCGAGCGATTTGCCGTCAAAGAGTGGACGGAAATTCGGCTCGTCCGCCCGAACGGAGGACAGCAAGCACGAGGTGACGATCGCTATCAAGGCAATCACCGCAGCAGGCAGAAGTTGACGTGTGTTCACTGGAGCGGCTCCAAACGGGGCGAAATGGGAGGGCCAGCCCGGATTTTAGCCGATTAAGCGGCTCGGGGCGAGCTTTTGAACCTGTGGCGCGGATTGCGGCACAAATGACTGGTCGAGTAGGGCTCCGATACGGCATAATGGGGGAGCGGGCGTGGGGAGGAAGGTTCCTCGCTCACGCTTCGGGTTAGTGTCAGAGCCAAGGCCACTGCGGGTGGCTTAGCGAAAAGGATAAGACATGATTGGTTTCGATCGTCGCCGGTTTTTGGCTTGGAGCGCGGGAGCTTCGCTGCTAGGCGTTGCTGCGCCGCAAACGCTCATCGGACAACAGCGGGAGAAATCGACCTCCGACTTGATGACGCCAGCGGTTCATAAGGCGATCGAGCGCGGGTTGCACTTCCTCGCGGAACGCCGCCAAATCAAAACGGGGCGCGATAAGGGTTCGTTCGGCACGAGCGGGTACAGTGGCGGCGTGGCGGTCTGCGGACTAGCGGGGCTCGCCTTTATGTGCAGCGGCAGTCCTCCCGGCCAAGGCCCCTACGGCAAGCATGTCGATCGCTGCGTCGATTTCATCACGTCCAACCAAGACAAGAACGGCTTCATCTCGGTCAGCAACGGGGGCGGTAGTCGCGACAGCATGTATGGTCACGGCTTCGCCACACTATTTTTGGCGGAAGCTTACGGCATGTCGACCCGTCACGATGCCGACGCCACCATCGGCGAATCGCTCCGCAAGAGCGTGAAGCT
The DNA here is from genome assembly GCA_041752355.1 of Pirellulaceae bacterium. Classification (GTDB taxonomy): domain Bacteria; phylum Planctomycetota; class Planctomycetia; order Pirellulales; family Pirellulaceae; genus JAEZGD01. Next base: position 3,426 of record JBGSHH010000415.1, read on the forward strand.
TATCGTCGAATGCCAGAACGATGCAGGCGGTTGGCGTTACGAACCGCGGAAGAGTGACGCCGATCTCTCGATCACTATTTGCCAGATCATGGCCTTGCGCGCTGCGCGCGATGCCGGTATCAACGTGCCTGACGAGACGCGTGCTAAGTGCATCAAGTACGTCAAAGATAGCCAGAATCCTGATGGCGGCTTCCGCTATACCATCAACCAAGGTGGTGGCAGCACGTTCCCGCTCACTGCGGCTGGAATTTGTTCGCTGTACAGTGCCGGCATTTACGACGGCGAGCCGATCGAAAAGGGCCTGAAGTACCTCCTTAAATACATGCCGGGCAAAGGCAGCGTCTCTGGCTATTATTTCTATGGCCACTACTACGCCATCCAAGCCATGTGGCATGCAGGCGGCGATTACTGGACCAACTGGTACACCGCCATGCGCGATACGCTGCTGACGAAGCAAGACGGCGATGGTTCGTGGACCGACGATCAAGCTGGCAGCGAATTTGGCACCGCGATGGCCTGCATCATTTTGCAGATGCCCAACAACTATCTGCCCGTTTTTTCGCCATGATGTGCGGCGAATACGTGAATCAACGCACAGCGAGTTCCGCCTCTTGCTCGCTGTGATACTTGGCAT
>JBGSHH010000416.1:0-4436 GCA_041752355.1 Pirellulaceae bacterium
CCGACGACGTCGTGGCGGAGTTGAAGAAGTGGACGGCGGGGCTCGATAAGAACGACCCCAACTACGCGCTGTACCTGTGCGAAGCGTTGTGGATGTATCAATCGCATGATGTCGTCAACGTGGAACTGCTCAAGACGCTTCTTCGCTCGCCAGACTTCCATGCCCGCGCCGCCGCGACGCGTGTGTTGTGCTATTGGCGCGATCGTGTCGAGCAACCGCTGGAGCTACTACGCGTGCAAGCGACCGACGAGCATCCGCGCGTGCGGTTGGAAGCGGTCCGCGCTTGCAGTTTCTTCCGTGGCAAGGATGTGCCACTGGCCGAAGAAGTCGTGCTGGAAGCGGCGCTGTTGGATCAAGATTACTACTTGAAGTATGTGATCGACGAAACCACCGGCACACTCAAGGGGCGAGCCAAGTAATTGGCGATTGAACGTTTCCTCTTGATTGATTTGATCTCGTGCGAGCCGCACCGTCAGGGTGCGGCTCGTTCCCCGCCACACCCAATACGTGGGTTGAAAATCCATGCTTGCTGTTCGCTCTGCCTTCTGTCTGCTCTTGCTCGTATCGCTGACCGGTACCGCCGCAGCGGAATCGACCTACGTCAAGTTCCTCAAAGCTGGTAAGGTGCCGCCGGAACGGATGGGGGCGATCTTCGGACTCATCGCCAAGAACGGCGAAGCGGACGATCTGGCGTATGTATTGGAACGCGCGACCGCGGACGATGGCTTTCCCGTCGATGTCAAACCGCTGGCGTTCGACGCGCTGCTCAGCGCCGCGACCGATCGCAATTTGAAACCCGATGGCGATCTCTCCGCGCTGCAAGCCATCATCAAGAACAGCGACGCCAAACTCGCGAAAACACGTTTGACCGCGATCAAACTCGCTGGACTCTGGAAGGTCGCCGCGATCGCTGGCGAATTGGAAACACTCGCCACCAACAACGACGCCTCGCCTGCGCTGCGCACCGCCGCCATGGAAGCGCTAAGTTCGATCGGCGGCCAAGAGGCGCAAGCCACTTTCGCGAAACTCGCCGCCAAAGGCAACCCCATCGCCACCCGTTCGCTCGCGGTGGCAGGCATGGCGCGGCACGATCCGGCTGCCGCGTCGCAGCAAGCGGTGTTGGTACTGGCCGATCTCACCGACAAGGATGATCCCGCGCCGCTGGTCGATGCCTTTCTCGCGGAGAAGAACGGTGCCGTCGCGCTGGCCAAAGCGCTCGGCGACGCGAAACTCGCTCCCGATGCTGCGAAGCTCGCGCTGCGACATTTGTACGCCGTCGGTCGCACCGATGAAGAGTTGGTCGCCGCGCTCAGTGCCGCCGCTGGCATCTCGACGGAAGTCAAACCGCTCTCGCCGGACGAACTGCAACGCCTGGTCGGCGAAGTCGCGGCCAAGGGTGACGCCGCCCGCGGTGAATTGATCTTCCGCCGCGCCGAACTGAGTTGCACCAAGTGCCACGCGGTGAGTGGAGCCGGTGGCAACGTCGGCCCCGAACTCAGTCCCGTTGGCCAGGTCTCGCCGCCGGACTACATCATCACGTCGATCTTCACGCCGGAGTTGTCCGTCAAGGAGGAATACCAACTCGCCAAGGTCATCACTTCCGAAGGGAAACTCTATGTCGGCATCATCAAGGAAGACAACCCCGATCGTCTGGTGCTGAAAGATGCCGAAGGACGGCAAGTCATCATTCCCAAAGATGGCGAAGAGGAAATCATCCGTGGCGGCTCCATGATGCCCAAAGGCCTGGTGAACTTTCTCACGCAGAGTGAACTGCTCGACTTGGTGAAATTCGTGTCGCAACTCGGCAAGCCTGATGGCGACTATCCGGTCCGTTCGCAACCCACCGTGCAACGCTATCGTGTGCTGTCGCCGGTCGGCGAGAACTTGATCGCCAATGTGCCGGACGAGACGTTGCTTAAGTCGGACGTGCTCGATTCCGCGAACTGGCTGCCGATCTACGCCAAGGTCAATGGTCAATTGCCGCTGGCGGATGCTCAGAAAGCGGCCGGCAGCAGCGTGCTGTATCTGCAAGGGGAAATCAACGTCACCGCCGCTGGCAAAGTGCAAGCGGAGTTGGCGGCCAGTGGCGGTGTGACGCTTTGGCTCGATGAAACGCCGCTGAAACTCAATACGCCGATCGATGTGGAACCGGGCGTGCATAAGGTGACGCTACGTGTAGATACCAAGCAGCGCGACGCCCAAGAGTTGCGTTTGCTCATCCAACCAGCAGCGGAAGGGGCGGCGGAGTATACCGTTGTGGGTGGGCCTTAGAATATAGGTCGCGCGCGGATACGATATAAGTGGCTAAATGACTCGTTGGAAGGCGACTTTGCGCTGTGAGCGAGAAGTCATAGTCACGCTGCCATGAATAAAGCTCACGCTCTATTGCTGGTGCCGATTGCCTTTGCTGGGGCGTTCTCCGCATTTCCGTTCGTGGAACCGGTGTTTTGGCCTAATACTTGGATAGACATACTCTGCATGTCTATGTTTCTTGTGCCAGCTTATGCATACCTGATTGGGATGGTCATCTGGGCACTAAGGTGGAATGCGAACGAACAATTCTTGGGACTTTCGACGATAGGAATGCTACTGTCGATCACAGCTGCATTTGCCGCTGGCGTAGGGAGTGTTATGCTCGTGGCACTCGACTAGCCTTCTATCTTCCACCTCCTTAACCTCACGCTGCGTGAGGAATATCTTCCATGCTGGCTATCGCCGCGCTGCCTGGTTCTGCCACGCCACATTTGGTCGAGATTCCCTCCGCGCTCGCGCCGGCGACGAAGGAAGTCCTCTGCCAAACCGTCGAACTGGGCGTCTGTGGTACCGATCGCGAGATCCTGCATTCGCAACAGCCGCACTTGCCGCCGGGGCAAACGCAACTGATTCTCGGCCACGAGTGCTTGGCGCGCGTGGTCGCGATCGGGAGCGAAGTCGAAGATTTCGCGATTGGTGATTTGGTCGTGCCGTTGGTACGGCGCGCGCATGATCGCACGTCGCGCTTGGCCCGCGAGCGCGCGGATTTGCTCCCCTTCGGCACGTTCGTCGAACGCGGCATTTACGAAGCCGATGGGTTCTCGCCGCCTCAATGGCTTGATCGCCCCGAGTTTTTGGTGCGAGTGGAACCATCTCTCGCTTCCGTCGCGGTCTTCGCCGAACCCCTTTCCATCTGCGAAAAAGCGATCAACGAAGCGCTCGTTTTGCAGCGCGCTCGCCTGAGCGATGAACACGCCTGGCAAGCGACTCCGCCGCGCGTGTTGGTCACAGGCCTGGGACCGATCGCTTTCGCAGGCGTGATCGCGGCAATCGCGCGCGGCTGGTCGGTCACGGTGTATGGCCGCGACAACGAACCGGCCTTTCGCGCGGAGCTCGCGCGACGTTTTGGCACGACCTACACGCATTCGCCCGCTATGCTCACGCCCCCGGATGTGGAGCGCGATGGCTTCGACTTGCTGCTGGAATGCACCGGCAGCGATGAAGTGATGGTCACAGCTGCGCAAGCCGTGCGTGCTTGCGGCATCATCGTTTGGCTCGGCAGCACGCGCGTGCCGGTGGCGAAGTCGCTGGAGGTCGCCCGGCTGATGCGCGATGGTATCTTGCGAAATCATTTGCATCTGGGCACAGTAAACTCCGCCCCCCGCGATTTTCACGACGCTCTCACCCATCTGGCTCAACTGCAGCACACGCACGCCGCCGAACTGGCCGCGCTGTTTACCGCCCGCGTCCCGCTGGGGCAGGACGCGCTGTGGCACTACGAACATCGCGAGCCGCAGGGGATCAAAACCATCGTGACCTATGAAGATTAGCCCATCCGGCGGTCGAACTTCTCGGTCCCGCGCGATATGCTGATGATGGTGGCCGACTTGCTTCGCACGACCCAACACCCTTACCCGCTCTCCTCTCATGGATACTCCGCTTTGCCCCGATTGCCAGGGCCAACTGGTGAACATTAAATTGCTCGACGCCACCGATGCTTCGCGCGCCGGCGAAGGGGTGGGGCATGTCGAGCTCACCTACGCCGCCCCGGATGCCGCTGCCACGGTCTTCACCCGCAGCGTCACCAAGGCCGGCGTCGTGAAAGCCAAACTTTGCAATCAATGCGGTCGAATCTTTCTCTACGCCTCGCGACCGACGTTGTAAAGTATTCATCACGCTCCGCGTGATGCTCCCCAACTTTCCATCCCGCAGCTACTGACATGACACTCACGACTAGTTTGTAGCTAGTTCAACTCAACATCCAACGACATCACGCGGAGCGTGATGAATACAATGTGCTCATCACGCTCCGCGTGATGTTCCCCAACTTTCCACCCCACAGCTAATGACATGACACTCACGACTAGTTTGTAGCTAGTTCAATTCAACATCCAACGACATCACGCGGAGCGTGATGAATACAATGTGCTCATCACGCTCCGCGTGATGTTCCCCAACTTTCC
>JBGSHH010000417.1:0-4383 GCA_041752355.1 Pirellulaceae bacterium
CCGGCAGCGACAATCAAATCCGCCGCTGGAACTTGACCGAAGCCAAGCAAAACGGCGGGCATGGTTTTGGCGACGAAGTGTATAAGCTGCCCACCGTCGGCGAGTTCTTCTTCGCCGCCGTGGCTGATAAAAGCGTGCGGCAGTACAAGTTGCAAGATCAAGGCCAGGTCCGCCAATACAATGGCCTGACCGACTCCGCCCTGAGCGTCGCCTACAACGCCGCCACCAATCGCGTCGCCGCCGGCGGTTTCGATGGCCGCGTGATTTGTTGGGACGGTGCCGACGGTAAAGAGATCGCGAATTTCATCGCGGCACCGGGGTATAAAGCGCCGTAGCTGTCATGGGTTCCGATGTATTTCTTTGGCGATACTTTCCACAGCGCTGGTGGGAGCGATTGATTCCCCGAGCATGTCGGCGTTACGTTCGTTGGAATGGCACGGAACAACATATCTGGCAAGTCGCGCCGAGCTTTGCGCCGTTCGCATATCGCTGGTTGGGTAGTTCGCTGACAGTCGCGCAGATCGATTATGAACTTGGCGCTGATGCGTCATGGGCGGCGATGAAAGCGAAGCTACAGCCAGGCGACAAAATCTGGCCATTTATGGCTAATCGAAATACGATGGCCATGCGCGCGGGTCTAATCATCATCCGACGACGTACGTTTGTAGCGGGTATCGTCTTACTGGTTAGCTGAGAGCTATGCAGTCGAATCGCTGCGATTTACTCCGCCGAATTACACTTTGCAATCAAACTCGTTTCCAGCGCGTAGGTACCTTCTTGTGGCGAGCCAGAAAGGGTCTGTTCCCAATAGAAGCCGACCTCCGCTCCCAGCAGTTTAGCGGCCTCATCGAGCCGCATTACAATTTTAATGAGGTCGTACCCACATTCGTTGAAGGTAAGCTCGTACCATTCCAAAAACTTGTCAGCCAACGCACCGTCTATAACAAACAAATAGGGACCATCTAGGTTGATGGTTTGTTTGTCCTCTACAGTCGGTCGCCGCAGAGTGCCAGGTTCACAGCGATACCGACCGGGCAGAAGCCCGAGATCATACGTTACTAGGCCCATCGTTGGGTCGCCAATTGCGACACTTCCCGTCTTGATGTCGAATCCGCGTTCCATTTTTTAGTCCGAGGCTGTCAGCTTGTTTTCCGTTTGAGCCGCCCACTTGCAGGCGGCATCTCTGCAACTGCTCGCGTAATCGTCGTTGATTTCTATTGCTCATTCTAAGCATTGGCTACACGACTGTGTCAATAATCGCAGATTGATAGGGCGACTCGAAATCTCCACAGCGGGCGGCAGAATTGCCGTAGTCCACAGCAACCACTCGCAGCCAGGCGGGTTGAATTGGAAAAGGTACGTTATACTGACCTTCCACCACTTCCCCGTCATCCAAGGTTGCTGCCATGACTCAACTCCTATTGCTATTGGCATTCGTCGGGGCGTATGATCCGTCGGACAAACCGAAGGTCGAGTTGCCCAAGCCGATCGAATTGACGGTTACTGACGCCGCGCGCGATGGCCGCGAGATTCCCATTTTGGTCTATCTACCCGCCGCCAGCGATAAACCGGCCGTGACGTTGCTCTTCAGTCACGGTCTCGGCGGCTCGCGCAAAAACGCTGGTTATCTGGCGGAGCATTGGGCGGCGCGCGGCTATGCGGTGGTTTGCCTGCAGCATCCCGGCAGCGATGAATCCGTGTGGCGCGACAAGCCCCTGGGCCAGCGCATGGCCGCGCTGCGTCAAGCGGCAGGCGCGGCGAATTTTCTGCTGCGTGTGAAGGATGTGCCGGCGGTTCTCGACCAATTGGAAAAGTGGAACAAGGAACCAGGACACGCGCTCGCAGGCAAGCTGAAGTTGGACAAAGTTGGCATGTCGGGGCATTCGTTCGGTGCCATGACCACGCAAGCGGTGAGCGGGCAATCGGCGGCGCGAGGCGCGATCTCCTTCACCGACAAGCGGATCGCGGCCGCCATCGCGTTCAGCCCCAGCACGCCCAAGCTAGGCGATCCCAAAGCGGCGTTTGGGCAAGTGAAGATTCCATGGCTATTGATGACCGGCACGCTCGATACCTCGCCGATCGGCGACCAGACGGTCGAATCGCGCTTGGCTGTGTTCCCCGCGCTGCCTGCCGGGGGCAAGTATGAAGTGGTGCTCGACAAGGCGGAGCATTCCGCGTTCGGCCAAGGGCGTTTGCCTGGCGAAAAGGAAGCTCGCAATCCCAACCATCACCGCGTGATTCTCGCGCTCAGCACCGCCTTCTGGGACGCCTACCTCCGCGACGATGCCGCAGCGAAAGAATGGCTCGATGGCGAAGGTCCGCGCGGTGTTTTGGAGAAGGCGGATCGCTGGCAGAAGAAATAGCCTGTGTGAGAACTTTATGCGATTGCAAAGTCTTTTGGTTTGCTCCGTTCTATTAACCATCGGCGGCAGCGCGTTTGCGCAGGACTGTCCATTTGGCCGTACGTTACCGACGCGTGCGGTAGTGGCCGCGCTGCAGAAGGTTAACGTAAGCTGGGTTCATTCTGAAGAGGGCAAACTGATTGGCGCTGCATTCGGATCAGGCGTTAAGTTAGTGGCATTCATGGATGGCCCCTTGTTTCCCTTGTTTCCGCCGGCCCCTTGCCAAACCGATTTGATCGCTCGAATGTTGTCGAAAGTGCTTCCCTTTTCTATTCAACTTCTGCATCCCAGTTCAGAAGCTTCCAAAAAGCGGGAAATGACTCCGCAATCTCCGACAAATACTCTTCGGTTATCACCTGCTTTTCTTGCCAAGCGTCGGGAGGTTTCCAGTAGTAGACCTTGCCCTTATTGGCTCCATCGACACAGAGCACGACCCGCTCGAACGATTGGCAGTCAGCAATCGGGATAAAGCTCGCGGGCACACGCTGGTTGAAGTAGTATGCCTGTAGTTCGGATAGAATATTGCCGCGCTCATCTTCGTAAGAAATCCCGTAAACACAGGTAATCACGAACGGTCTCTTAGGCGAGTCAACCCAAACTCCCCCTGGGATAAACAGGCCATTGTGTTGTAACAAGTATTGGCGATATGGATCGGGGAGAGTGCTCTTAATTTCATCTTGGAGAAACGACAGTTCCTTGCTCGTGGCATCTGGAAATAAAGATTCCACATTCTGCCGTGTGGTAAACATTCTCGTGTCCTTTGTCGGTGTACTAGTCTGACGATCTCTGCATGACATCGCAGTCGCGATGAGAATCAGCGACGCGACTGTTGTAAACTTTCCCATTCTACTCTCCCGGCAGAATTTGCTTGATCCTATTGAGGAAGGAAATGGACAGGCACAATCGCAATACAAGCATAGGGTTTTGGATAAAGCGGATCGGTGGCAGAAGAAATAGCCTGTGTGAGAACTTTATGCGATTGCAAAGTCTTTTGGTTTGGTCCGTTCTATTAACTATCGGCGGCAGCGCCTTTGCTCAGGACTGTCCGTTTGGACCTACCTTGCCGACGCCCGCAGTAGTGGCCGCACTGCAGAATGTTAACGTAGACTGGGTTTATTCCGAAGACGGCCAATTGATTGGTGCCAATTTTGAAGTAGAACTCAGGCGCAAGATGGTTACGATGGACGACCTCAAGGTGCTGTGGCGGCACGAACCAAAATTAAAAATACTCCGTTTTCCCAACCATGCTAAAGTCACTGACGAGTGGATGGTTGAGGTCGCTAAGTTTCAACAACTCGAAGAGCTGTCGTTGGTCGATTCGCAAGTCACCGATGAGGGACTCAGCAAGCTTAGGAAGCTGTCATTGATCAGAGCTCGTCTCTCGGAGAATGAGCGACTGACCGATAAGGCCATGGAAACGGTCGCTGACTGGGAGAAGCTGAAAACGCTGGACCTATTCAACCTTCCCAATCTGACGGATGAAGGCGTTCATACTATTCGCGGATTGGCATCGCTCGAAGAGCTTATTCTAGCTAACAATGAATTAACCGACAAATCCGTTGAAGTGCTGCAGGGATTCAAGAAACTCAAGTACTTGGGTATCGGTGCCAACTTTATCGAATTCAGAAGCTACGAGGCGATACAAGATGCATTGCCAAATTGCAAGGTCAATTGGAGTTACCGCTGAAACCGGCGATGAACTGTGCCAGTTCGGACATGCGAAGGCCCACGCGGTGTTTGGGAGAAGGCAGATCGGTGGCAGAAGAAGTAAGACCAAGGGCGCAGATTCCAGTGGATGTGGAGTGTTTCCTCTTCAAGTACTTTCCCAATCGGTGGTGGCATCGGTTCGTACCGCGACAGTTTCGCAGGTATGTCCGCTGGAACGGAACGGAGCAACTCATTTGGGATGAAGCACTAAACTACGTTCCCTTCGTATTTCGCCGACTGGGAAGAACGATAAATGTTTCCGAAATCGAAGCGG
>JBGSHH010000418.1:0-8434 GCA_041752355.1 Pirellulaceae bacterium
AGGTGCAGGCATCGGAGCCGGCGCTGGTTTGGGAGCCGGTGCTCCACCACCAAACGGATCGTCTTCCGCCGCAGGCGCTGGCATGGGAGCCGGCGCAGGTTTGGGAGCGGGAGCTCCACCACCAAACGGATCGTCTTCCGCTGCGGGAGCAGGCATTGGAGCTGGTGCTGGAGTCCCTGGATCCGCGCCGCCGAACGGATCGGCTGGCATCGGCATCGGCGTCTTGGGCGCAAACGGATCAGCGGCAGGCGTTGTGGCGGCGGGATCGACGGGCGCTTCGGCGAATGGATCACGTACGCCCATCGGTGCCATCGGCTTCTCGACGACCTTCTCCGGCGCGACTTCCGCTTCACCTACACCTACACCACCAGCGAACGGATCAGGCGTTCCCTCGGCAGCGGGCATCGGTGGCATGGGCATCGGCGTTGTATTGGCGACACCCCCTGGCTTGCGAATGACTTTGGCTTCGTCCGCTTGCGCTTTTTCGTAACGCACTTGTGCGGCATTCGATTGGCTCTTGCCGACGGCGACCCGCGCGTCGAGACGATGCTTTTCGATATCCAGGCGAATCGTGCCTTGGATCCGAGTCAGCGCTTTACCGACGTTATAAACTTGATTGTCATTGGTGACTTCCAACATGGCCGCTTTCGCGAAGTCAGCCTTGGCGGCGTCGGGACGACCGGTGTTGGTGAACACCAAACCGCGGAAGTAATAGACGCGTGGATCTTGCGACCCTTGGTCGATGGCCGCCGTCAGATTTTCGTAGGCCTCTTCGTAGTTGTGTTCGTTGTAGGCGTGAACGCCTTGTCCATACAGTTCGTTCAGCAGTGGTTCTGCTGCGAACATCTGCGAGGCGGATGCGCCCCACAGGCTGAAGGCCACCATGCCTGCGAGAAGTTTCCTATTCATTACACGCTCCCTTGCCGAGCCGAGATACGATTGAGGGGTGGGAAAGGACGAATAGTCCGGGGGAATCGAACAGATTGATGGTAGTTGTCGCGCCGGTGAATTGCAAGTAAATCCGCCTCAGGAACGCCCCGCTCGCTTGTCGAACAGGTCGGTTCCCCACCCGAGTTCGGCCCCACGGTTCCCCTGCCTGACGCCCGAATTGTCGCTCGCAGGCGTCTCACCGTAAAACCACAAGTCTTTTATCTTAAACATGTTACGACGTTTGCGTGGCTGTGCGACGTCGATTTGGCTGCTAGTTCCTGGCGATTTGCCCGTGCTCGCGTCCCCGGACATTCCCCGGTATCTGTTAAACTCGCTGGTAGTGCTCGGTTTGAATCCCGCGCCGCGTGATTCCCCAACTCGCTCCCTCGGCAATCGTCTGACCCCACCATGAATCGGGCGTTACTTCGCAAATGTCTTCTGGAAGCTCAATGGCTGTTCTGGGCCTGCGCCATCGCGCTGTTTTCGTTTTGCTGGGTGCGCGTCTGGCTCGTGAGCCGTTTGGAGATGGGCAAATTTCGCACGGTGGTGGAAACGTTCCGCGAGGAGATTGAAAAGTTTCTGCCGATCGGTATCGACGCGCTGTTCAGTTACACCGGTCGCATCGCGGTGATCTTTGAAGAAGCGATCGTTGTGCTGTGCATCGTGATCTGGGCTGTCGCGCGGGGCACCGACGCCGTCAGTGGCGAACTGGGTCGTGGCACCATGGAGATGCTGCTCGCGCAGCCGGTGAGTCGCTTGCAAGTGCTGTTGCATCAAGCGGCAGTGACGGTCGGGGGCGTGGCGCTCTTGGCGGCCATCACTTGGTTTGGAACTTTCGTGGGCATTCAAACGCTGAGCGCTAAAGAAGCCAAGCCGACGCCCTCGGTGATTGCGTCGCTGTTGCGTTTTGAATGGCCGAAAGCAGAACCCGAGCAAGACAAGAAGTTCATCTACACGCCACTGCGCGACAAGGTCGATGCCCGCGACTTGTTGCCGGGCGCGGTGAACCTGTTCGCGCTCGGCTTCTTTCTGGCGGGGCTAAGCACCTGCATCTCCGCTTTCGATCGCTATCGCTGGCGCGCGATTGGGTTGGTAGTCGGCATCTATGTCGTGCAATTGATCTTCAAAGGGATCGGTGTGGCGGTGAAGGACTGGCAATGGATGTGCTACGCCTCTTTCTTTACGGCGTACGAACCGCAACTGCTGGTGCAAATCGCTGTGCAGCACCCGCCGGAAGCTTGGAACTTCTTTCGCACCACCACCGATCCCAACGCTCGTCATGTTCTCTCGTCGCTCGGTCCTCTCGGCTTCGATAGCATTCTCTGGTTGCTCGGCATCCTCGCTTACACAATTGGCTGCACGCGCTTTTGCACGCGCGACTTGCCGCCGCCTTTATAGAGACTTACTCTCAGTACGAAATAATTAGTTGCATAGCGACCGATTGCTTCGTTAGAATGCTGCCCGTCACGCTGGGGCAGCATTTCCATGGGAGGCGTTTAGTGATGTTTCGTTCTTCTCGTCGCCGTTTCTTGCTGGATGCGGCTGGTCTGGGCGCTACCCCTTGGCTGGGGCGCATGGCGAGTGTGCATGTCGTCGCCAGGAACCTTTCGCCGTACCTCGCACGCGCTGGGCACCAAGGTTTCGATCGTGGCGCTTCATGACCGGGAAAGTGTCGCTCAAGACGCACTCGCCGCCGCCTTCAACGCGATTGAAGAAGTTGAATCGCTGCTGAGCATCTATCGCCCCCAGAGCGAACTCTGCCGGCTGAATCGTGCTGGCGAGCTCCAGCGGCCCGCGCCTGAGTTTGTCGCCGTGATCCAACGCGCGGCCGAACTTTCCAAAGTGACAGGCGGAGCCTTTGACATCACCGTGCAACCGCTGTGGGAAGTCTTCACCAGCGCTCAACGTGAAGCACGCTTGCCGAGCGCGGCGGAACTCGCCGCGGCGCAAGCACGCATCGGCTGGCAGCGCGTGACAGTCAACGACGATCGCATCCATCTGCATGGCGCGGGAACGCAAATCACGCTCAATGGGATTGCCCAAGGCTACGCTGCCGATCGCGCGCTGGCCGCGCTTCGTGCGCACGGCATCGAGCACGCCTTGATCGATACCGGCGAACTCGCCGCATGGGGTGAAAAAGAAAGAGCGACGCCGTGGCAAGTCGGCATCCAGCATCCGCGCGCCCCGGATGCTTATGTTGCAGTCGCGAAACTTCAGAATCGCTGCCTATCGACTTCCGGCGACTACGCGACAACGTTCTCTGCCGACCGCCAACACAATCACGTTTTCGATCCGCGCACCGGTCAATCGCCGACCGAACTGGCCAGCGTCACGATCGCGGCCGAGTGCGCCATCGACGCCGACGCCTGGTCAACCGCCTGCCTGGTACTGGGAGCGGAGCGCTCGCTGGAATTGCTTCGACAGCGCCCCGAAATGGACGCTTTGTTCGTATTGAAGAGCGGCCGTACGCTGGTCACACCCAACTTTCCGCTGGTCGAGGAAGGAGCTTGCGTATGAACGCCTGCCTAAAGTTGCTCTTGATGCTGTGGTTCGTCGTTGGGATTGGTACCGCGCTCGCGGCCGCCGCCGAGATTGAATTCCTCGACGGCAAGAAAGTGGAAGCGAAGATTTTGCTCAAGGATGAAAAGACACTTAAGGTGGAAGTCACCGTCGCTGGCAAGCCGGTCACACGCACTTACTTGCTCAGCACGATTCATGCCGTGAACATCAACGACAAGCGACACATTATCACCGCCAAAGCCGATAGCGGTGAAGGCAAAGCACTGCGCACCAAAGCCGAAGTGGAAGCACTCATCGAAAAGGTCGGCCGCGAGCCGCCCGAGTGGTTCAGCACCACGCCCAATAACTTCCCTAAGACGCTCGACATGACCTGGCCTGAAAAGGTAACAGGCGGCTGGGAAAATCAAAAGAATGTGGGGCAGTATGTCTGGGACATCATCAATCCCAATCCCAACAAGTGGCGGGAGGGAGTGAAGCTGATGCATCACCTGCTCATTCTGCACAAGGACGATCCGGTCAAGCGCAACCGAGCGATGATCGATCTGGGGCGGATGTATCACAACTTGCATCAGGACTACGCGCGCGCTGCCTATTGGTGGCGTCAAGCCGATGTTCCCAATACAGGCAGCAACAGTTTGTGCGTGAAATTGGCCGGCTGCTACTACCATTTGGGCAACAAGCAGATGGCGATGGAACTACTCAACAAGCAGCGTGTGAGCGTGGTGGGTATCAAGCTGCTGGCGGATATGGGAGACATCACCACCGCCGTGAAATTCGCCAATCAATACGACACGAGCGTGTGGGATAGCGGCGCGGACGAAGCCTTTTTGTATGTCGCCGATGGCTATCGTCAGGCTGGACAACCCCAAGAGGCGCTTAAGTGGTATCAAAAAGTACTAGCGATTAAGCCGCCGGCGAAAGAGAATATCCGACTGAAGCGCAACTTCGATCGCGCTCACAACGGCATCGTCGCCATCAAGTTGTTCGATCTGGCCGATCCTGCCAAAGTCGCCGATGGCACTTACCAAGACGAAGCCTTGGGATATGAAGCGCCGGTACGCATCTCTGTGACAGTCAAGTCCGGCAAGATCGAGCAACTGAAAGTGATTCAGCATCGCGAAAAGCAATTCTATGCGGCGCTGACCGATACACCCAACAAGATCATAGCCAAGCAAGGAGTAAAAGGGGTCGACGCCACCAGCAACGCCACCATCACCAGCGAAGCGATCATCAACGCCACCGCCAAAGCGCTCGCTGCGGGAAATAAGTGACCTCATGCGACTTGACGTCTTTCTCCCCTTCTTGCGCAAGACCAAGAAAGGTGCCGCGCCGCCGATCGATGGCTGGCTTTTACGCGCCGCGAAGTCCGTCTTGCCTGCGACATTCTTCGCTGATCGCGTGACTGGCAAGCCCGGCTTGGTGAGGAAATGGTTGAAGCGAATCGGTCCGAGCTGGTTGTCGGCTCCCGTGCGACGCGTTGCGCAGGCGATCTGCTTCACGCTGTTTCTCGTGCTGTTCTTCTATGTTTGCTGGCCCTATAGCGCCCAGCCCGCGAAGGTTTGGCCCGCCTGGCGACCGAGCGCGCCCAATGAAGCCAATGAAATCTTAGTTGCCAAAGAGACGCCGGATTTGCGCGGGCTACGAGTCGGCGCGATCGTTCACGCCAGCGACGACATGGCCTTCGACAAAGAGCAAAGTTATGTGGGGCAGTTACGCGTCGTCGCGATCGCGGCAGAGGAGTTGACGCTCGCACCCACCGCGGAGTTTTCACCCGACAAACTAGAAGAGCTCCGCTTCTCACCCGGCGGACCGTGGACGCTGAGCGAACTGCATCCTGACGCCTGGCCCTCTCACTATGCGGATTCGCTGGCGAAGAAAGAGGTCTTGCCGGCCGAATCGCTCTTGATCATCGATCCCTTGGTCGCGATCTCGACGGCATTAGCTGCGAAAACTTGGGTTTGGTCGCTGGTCTTCGCAGGCGGCATCCTCTTGGTGGCGGTGCTCATTCCGCGCGGCTTCTGCGGCTATATCTGCCCTTTGGGAACGCTGATTGATTTGTTCGATTGGTCAATCGGTCGGCGCGTCACCTTCTTGCGCGTGCCGGATGACGGTTGGTGGGTGCATATCCAGTACTATCTGTTGGCGGGCACTTTGTTGTGCTCGCTGATGGGAGTGCTCGTGAGCGGCTATGTGGCCGCGATTCCGATCATTACGCGCGGCTTATTGTTTATTTCGGGGCCTTTTCAAACGGCCGCCTCGCGCGGCTGGCATAACGTTCCGCCACTCAATGCAGGCCATATTCTCTCGCTGTTGTTGTTCTTGGGCGTGCTAGGTTTGGGCTTCTTACGACCGCGCTTTTGGTGCAAGTATGTTTGCCCCAGCGGCGCGGTGTTCTCGCTGGGCAATTTGTTTCGGTTGAGCGAACGCAAGGTTGAATCGAGTTGTATTCATTGCAACAAGTGCGTCGAGATTTGCCCCTTCGATGCGATCAAGCCTGACTTCACGACGCGCGCGACCGATTGCACGCTCTGCCAAACGTGCGCCGGCGTTTGCCCCACGCAAGCCATCAAGTTTGTCGATCGCTTCAATCTGGTCGATCTGAAGTTGCCCAACGATCCTCCTACGCAGGAGACTTCGCTCGGTCGGCGCGGCTTCTTGTCGCTCGCGGCGGGCACGGCGGCAGCGGTAGTGGGCGCGGCGAGTGTCACCACGGCGACGAAACTCTGGGGCGCGAACTTAACTGATCCCAACGCTGTGCTTCCTGTGCGTCCCCCGGGAAGCGTGCCAGAACGCGAGTTCCTGGAGATGTGCATTCGCTGTGGCGAGTGCTTCAAAGCTTGCCCCAACGACGTGCTGCAGCCGCTGGGTTTCCTGCAAGGACTGGAAGGACTGTGGACGCCGGCCGTGAATGCGAATTGGGCAGGCTGTGAATCGAGTTGCAACGCCTGCGGGCAGGTTTGTCCGACCGGCGCCATTCGCGCGCTACCGCTGGAGGAGAAGAAAGTCGCGCGGATGGGGTTGGCGATCGTCAATTTGCAAACGTGCCTGCCTTATGCTGGTCGCGAAGCCTGTCAATTGTGCGTCGATGATTGCGTCGCCGCCGGTTACAACGCCATCGATTTCATTCGCATAGGAACGGAAGTCGACGAGTTGGGCGCGCCGGTGGAAGGCTCTGGCTTTCTCGCGCCGGCGGTGCAGGCCGACAAGTGCGTCGGCTGTGGATTGTGTCAAACACGTTGTTACGGCATCAACGTCGTGGAAAAGAAACTGCTCGCCGAATCGGCAATCATCATCAGCGCCGGCGAAGGGAAGGAAGATCGCTTGCTGCGCGGTTCCTACATCGCGCTGCGACAAGCCGAGTCCGTCCCCCAACAACCCACCACTGATGGCGATAACTACCTGCCGGATTTTCTGAAGTGACCAGCCGCTAAGCTCCCAATACGCTCTTGGCTTTCGCCACCACGTCGCGCAAGCAGCCATCGTCGAAGGGGCTGATAAGACCGGCGCCGCGCGTGAGTTGTTGAAAGGGTGCTTCGCCACCGCGCTGGCAGAGTCGGACATACGAATCCATCGCGCCGGCGAAATCGCGTTCCGACCACACCCAGTATTGCAACGCGCAGGTTTGCGCCAGCGTGTAATCGATGTAGTAAAACGGATTGAGATAGATGTGCCGCTGGAACTGCCAGAAGCCGCCGCTGGAAACATGCGGCAAGTCGCCATAATTGCGCCACGGCAAGTACATCCGCTCCATCTCTTGCCACATCGCGTGACGATCGGCGGGCGAGGCGTCCGGTTTCGCGTACACCAAATGCTGAAAGTGATCGACCGCCACGCCGTAGGGAATAAAGAGCAGCGATAGCTCCAGATGTAGCTTCTTGAACCGCTCGCCTCCTGCCTTGCCGAAAAACTTATCAACCCACGGCAGCGTGAGAAACTCCAAGCCCATGGAGTGAATTTCGCACGATTCATATGTCGGCCAAAGATAATCGACCAACGGTTGCTGGCGGCTTTGATAGCCTTGGAAGGCGTGGCCAATTTCGTGCGTGAGTACTTCGACGTCTCCCTTGGTGCCATTGAAGTTGGCATAGACATAGGGCACGCCGTAAGTGGGAAACGACGTGCAGAACCCGCCATTGGCTTTGGTGTCGCGCGTTTTCAAATCCATCAGGTCGCCATCGACCATCAGCCGAAAGAAGTCGTCCAGCCCGTAGCCCATCTCGTCGTACATAATCTGGGCTTGGGCAATCAACCAATCGTGATCCCCTTGCGGAGTCGGGTTGCCAGCCGGATCGTGCAGGCTATCGTCCCAGAACATGAGCGGCGAAACGCCGAGTCGCTGCGCTTGTTGCTGACGAAGTTCCACCGCCAGCGGCACGACAAACTCGCGCACCGCCGCGCGAAAGCGCTCGACATCGTGCTGGTTGTAGTCGACGCGACTCATGCGCTGATAGCCCAACCCGATGTAGTCGTCGAAGCCCAGCTTCTGCGCCATCTCGGTGCGCAGCGTGACCTGGTCGTCGTAGATACGATCGAGCGCCGTGCGATTCTCGGCGAACCAACCCCAGCGCAGTTGCTCCGCCTTATGCCGCACCTCGCGATCGGGATGCTCGCGAAACTTCACAATGCTGGAGAGGTTATAGGTCTCGCCTTGGAAGGCGATGCGGGCGGAAGCGGTGAGTTCGATATATTCCGCTTCGAGCTTGGCCTCGCGGACCATGTCGGCTTCGATCACCGGATCGTAGGTGGTGATGCTCGCCTTCCACAAGGCGAAGGCTTGCGCGCCAAAGTGCGTTTCCAGTTCCGCGCGACGCGGGCTATCGAGCAAACGACGCTTCATGTTCACCGCTAGCTCTGTCAACTTGGGACGAAGTTCGTCCGCATAGTCGCGGGCGGCACGATATTCCTCGTTCTTGGTGTCTTGATTGAAATGCAAATGCACCAGCGCTTCGTAGGTTTCCAACTGGCGGCGCAGCGCGTCCCAACG
>JBGSHH010000419.1:0-5277 GCA_041752355.1 Pirellulaceae bacterium
CGCCGCTCTGTCCCGCCAGGAGCGCGGACCAAAGCTTCTCCGGTGAGTTCCCCAGCGGGCTAATCAATCCCAAGCCCGTTATCACCACCCGTCGCGGCACAGTCGACATTGCACAGATTCAGTTCAAGGAGCGGGCCGAAAGCCTGCGCCGGCGGAAGGAGCCTGACCTCCCGCTGCACGACGCCGTAAGTTTTACAGTGTAATTGCTTGGGCCAGAAATCGGAAGGACATAAGTCGGGATGCAATGGGTGGGGGTGCAGCGATTCTAACGGCCGATTTTTCGTTTCCCAGCACGCTCGTTGCCAACCAATTGGTTGCGAGGGTGAAAATTGCTGAATAGGATGAGGATCGGCGGTTGTCCGCTTCTCTTCTGATGGGATTTCGACCGATGCATGAGACCGACCCCGGCAAAACTGCGACCGACGCCCCCACAACCGCTGTTCCGGCATCGGCGTTTGGCATGGCGGCATCCTTCACGGCGTCGATGGCGGAGTGGGCCGCTTCCGGCTTCAAAACCGTATCGCAAGCGCGGCACGACGCTCGTGTGAACGCTTGCAGTAGTTGTTCCTATCACGAAGCACCGCGCTGCACGCTGTGTGGTTGCTTCACGGAAAAGAAGGCCTGGCTCCCGCACGAAGATTGCCCGCTAGGTAAGTGGCCCGGCTGAAATTTCCTTCGTCGACTATTCGTACGCCCGCACTTCGTAAATCCGCGCGGTGTCGCTGCCGTTGGTGGCGGTAATGTGAATGCGCAAGCCAATTGCTTCTTGCGGATCGAAATAGTGCCGACGTAAACGCTGATAATTATCCTTCACTTCCGTAACTGGAATGAGGCGATCATCGGCAGTTCGCAAGACCAACTCATAGTCACGCACAGTTTCCGGTTGCACCGCGCGGACGATGTTCTTTTGATGCGAGGCCGCCGACGTAAGTGTTAGCTCGCGATGAAAGCCCGTATCAAACACCAACTGCACCATGCGCAACTTTCGCGGCTTGTCCCAGCTTAGTTCCAGCCAGGCGCCGTCGTCCGTAAGAGGTGCCAGCCAACGATTGGTCAAGACGCCGGACATGTCGCGCGTCAGGCCGGTCAAAACATTTTCCGGCTTGGCGGTCTCATGCACGTCTGAGGCGGTCACTTTGGCCGAGCGGGCGAGATCCAAGGGATCCTCATTCTTGAGATTCTTGATCGATTGATCGTCGCGGAGCAGCGTTTGCTTGAGTTCCGCCAAGCGCGGCTTGTCTTGATACAAGCCGCCAGGCGAGAGGGAATACCGCGAACACATAGCGGCTGCGGTGCCTAGTGCTTGTCCCATGACGGCGCAGGTCGCCATCACGCGCGTACTGGTGAATGCCACATGGCTACAACTAGCATTGCGTCCCGCCATCATCAAGTTGCTGATGTCTTTGCTATAGAGCGCACGCAGCGGGATGTTGTAAACCTCCGGTAATTTGATCGAGACGAAAGGAGGCTTGTTCGTGTCGTCGAAGCCGCCTGGGGGATGCTCATCGAGTCCCCAGCCGCCAATCGCCACGGCGTCCTCAAAGTCGCCATTAAGCCCCATCAAGTCCTGCTGCGTAAGAATATGTGCGCCTTCGATGCGGCGGCTTTCGCGTTTGCCAGGCACCATGCCGACCCAATCCATGGCCCAGTTGGCACTAGTGGGATGTGCGCCGCTATTCTTAATGTAATCCCACACGCCACAGACAATCGACAATAGCTCAAAGCGAATCCGCTCGTTGTCGCGAATCGTATCCAGCGCACCACCCCATTCGATCCACCAATAGCCATACTCCCACGAGCCGACAGGGCGAAAGTTGAGTTGCTTCTTGGTCACTTTACGCGCCCACTTGGGGGGCGTGTACTTCACAGGCGAGCCATGATCGTGCGCCGTGAAGAGCAAGCTGCTGCCCAGCGTGTCGCGCGTGGGCTTGTCCCAGGCGAGCGGTTCGTTGAATTCCTCACGGCTTTCATGCCCCCAACGCATCGACGCGCCTGCTTCCAGCGCCAATCTAGCGTCGCCCGTGCAATCCGCATAAGTCTTGGCCGTGACGCGATAGAGATGCTCCGTCTTGTCGCTGCGACACATGACACGCTGAATCTGGCGATCCTTCACTTCGGCAGCATAGACCGCCGTGTCCAAGAGCAGCGTGATGTTCGGCTCGCTTACGAGCTTGTCGTAGAGCAACAGATCCCACATTTCCCACGACCATTGCGGGTTGTTTACGGCATCGTCGAGGCGTAGTTCCTCGATGATGCCACCTTCGCGCCAGCCGGGGCGGCCGGTGTGATTGTTAGCGCCGACAATGTGCATCTTCACTTCGCTGCTGGAATTGCCACCCAATCGCGAGCGATCTTGCACCAGCACCACTTTCGCGCCGTTGCGCGCCGCCGCCAGCGCCGCGCAAACACCTGCCGGTCCACCACCAGCGATGAAGACATCCGTCGTTAGTTCGACGAGCGTCATGTGCGGCTCGCCAGCGAAGCGGGCCGAGGCATTCGCTTCATCAGGCGCGATGGTCTTGAACGAAGCGCGCAAATCGTCGACCGTCGGCGACGCTGGCGCAGGTGGAATCTGGTCCGCCTGAACAATCACACTGTAGCCAGCCATGGCGGCGGCGGCGGTCAGAAATTCGCGACGGCCAAGCGGAGAGTTGCCTGAGTTCGACATGAGTGCACCAACCTGGAGAGAAGTTTGGCCAGCTATTTGGAGTAGAGCTTGATATTGATTTCGTTCGCCTTGCCAGCGACGACTTCTTGTGTCAGGCCGGATGTTTCGTGGCGCGTGTATTTCTCGGGTACCAACAGCATCGGCAGTGTGTCCATTTCGTTCTTCGGCTCCGCCCTGGCTTCGACCATGACGGTATGATTTCCGACCACCGCCCCTTTGACTTGCGCAGTAACAAGTTCGTATTTGCCGTCGGCCGCGATCGCGCCCACGGCCGGTGGGCCATCCATGCCTGGCTGAAACTGCACCAGCCCGCGTGTGAGCGGAACGTCATCCAGCGTCACCACGCCGGAGACGCGTTCCATGGGCGGCAGTTTGGGGCCGCCACCGCAACCACTAAGGACAAAGCACAACGAGAGCGAGAGCAGAAGTTGTTTCATAAAGCTGGCCGTGCAAAGGAAGGGAAGTTCTTTTGCTACACCATACCGACCAGACCGATCAGCATCAACAACACGCTGGCACCAACCAACACAAACCCGAACGCGGAGTAGCCCCGGACCAGCACCGCTATTTGCGGCGCATTGGGATCGTACCAACAGGGATAGCGTGCGCCGACATCGTACTTGTTAAGGATCTCTTCCTTCGCGGCACGACCGCTGGTGCTGGCCGAGGTGATGTCGTACGTGCGAGCTTCGTACTGTCGATCACCGACGCCGTAGCGAATGAGAAACTCAGGCCGATAGACCACTCCATTGCGGTCCTGCATGATGATCAGGCGTTTCTCCAATACCGTGCAGTTCGCTTCCACAAACTCTTGATTCACTCGCATTTCTGGACGTAGATAGGTCACATACGCCACCACGCCAAACGCCAGTCCAACGCCGAAGAGCAGCATCGAAATCGATGGTCCCTGGCGACTTGGCTTGGGGGTAATTTGACTCATGGATCGGTGGCGGCGAGAGGGCTTGGCTGGCTAAGGCATCTATCATCATCGCCTGGTGCTGGAAATGCAAATTTTGTGCGAACACCCACTCTAATTCAGTACCCCACCGCCGCGCCGTCCTTGCGAACTTCCGACGCGCCGTGCAGCACCCCTTGCTCCCAATCGATCCAGATCCCTTGATAGCCGCCGTAGCCATCGCGGGCGCGCAGCACCTGATGCCCCTTGGCTTTGAGCGCCGCCACCGCGTCGTCCGTGATACCGGACTCGACATATACCGTGCCGCTCCCTTCCGCAGGGATGCCCGTCGGCTCGGCGCTGCCAGCATGGCGAACGCGGGCAAAGTCGCCAGCGGCTTGCACATTCATTCCAAAGTCGATCAGATTCACCAGCACTTGGACGTGCCCCTGCGGTTGCATATCGCCCCCCATCACGCCAAAGCAAAACACTGGCCGGCCAGCCTTCGTAACTAGCGCCGGAATGATGGTGTGAAAAGGACGTTTGTGTGGCTCCAAAGTGTTGGGATGCTGGGGATCGAGCGCGAATAAGTTGCCACGATTCTGCAGCGCGAAGCCCAGCTCGCCGGGGACCACGCACGAGCCAAATCCGTAGTAGTTGCTTTGAATCAACGAACAGCAATTGCGATCCTTATCGACCACTGTGATGTACACCGTATCGCCATGCATGAGTTTCGGATCGCCAGGCGGAACATCTTCCGCGGCCCGCAGGGGATCGATCCGTTTGGCTTGTTGCTCGGCATAGGCGGCGGAAATGAGTTGCTTCACCGGTGCGTCGTAGAATTCAGGATCGGCGTAGTAGCGCGCGCGATCGGCGAACGCCAGTTTCTTGGCTTCCAGCAGCAGATGCAAATACTCAGCACTGCCGGGACCAAGTTTCGCGATGTCGTGCCGCTGCAGAATATTGAGCATCTCGAGCGCCGCAATGCCTTGGCCATTGGGCGGCAGCTCCCACACATCGTAGCCGCGATAATTCGTCGAAACGGGTTCGATCCAATTCGATGTATGCTCGGCGAAGTCTCGGCGCGAAAAATAGCCGCCGTTTTGTTCGCTGAACGCCACGATTTGCTTGGCGATGTCACCTTCATAAAATGCTCGTTCGCCCTGCGTCGCGAGGAGCTGATATGTCGCCGCCAAGCGCGGATTCTTAAACATTTCGCCCAGCTGCGGCGTCCGCTCGCCAGCGATCAAGAACGTCGCTGTCGACGTGGGATATTTGACGAGTTCCTTTTGCGAAGCGCGCCACCCAGCGGCGATTACTTCGCTCACGGGAAAGCCTTCGCTGGCCGTTTGAATGCTGGGCTCCAACAACTTCGCCAGCGGTTGCGTGCCAAACTTTGTCCGCAGTTCTTGCCAACCGTTTACGCAGCCCGGCACCGACCAACTGAGCGGGCCATAGGTGGGAATCGAGGTTAACTTCTTTTCGGTGAAGACTTCGCGATTGAGTTTGTACGGACTTCGCCCACTCGCGTTTAAGCCGTGCAGCTTCTGCGTCTTGGCATCCCAGACGATGGCGAATAGATCGCCGCCAATGCCGCAACTCATCGGCTCGACGACGCCTAGCATCGCGTTGGCAGCGATCGCCGCATCAACCGCATTGCCACCTGCTTTCAAGACATCCAGTCCTGCTTGCGCTGCCAACGGATGACTCGTCG
>JBGSHH010000420.1:0-3324 GCA_041752355.1 Pirellulaceae bacterium
TAGTGCCTCTCTTTCAATCAGGTCGTGCGAATGTTGCTTGCCGGTCAGTCCCGCCGTGTTGCCCCCCAGTGTTACTTTTTCTTGGTTCTTCCAGAGGTACTTCGGGTAATGATTGTGCGCGTGTCGCTGGCAGTTGTAGCCATAGAAGAAATCGAAGCCCTGCCGATTGGGATCACCCACCGAACCCGGTGGACCCAGACCCCACTTTCCCATCGCGCCGGTGTGATAGCCTTGGGCCTGGAGTAGTTCGGCGATGGTGACCGAATCAGCCGGTATTGGATACTGTCCTTCCGGCTTTTGCTCGCGATTGTCACGTACGATGGCGTGTCCACTATGCAGGCCGGTCATCAAAACGCAGCGCGAGGTCGCGCAAACGGGATTGCCTGCGTAGAATTGCGTAAAGCGCATTCCCTCCTTGGCCAATTGGTCGAGAGCGGGGGTGCGAATCTTCTTTTGACCGTAGCTACCAAGTTCAGCATAGCCCAAATCGTCGGCAAACAGGAAGACAATATTGGGTGTCCTGGCCGTAGGACCAGCGGCGGCGAGACTACCAACAATGGGAACCAACAGCAGCATTTCCGCCAACCAGACGCGCCAGAACATCAGATTTTCCTCTCAAAGCAGAGAAACTCAGCATCGGACTTTTTCAGCATAGGCGGCGGGGGATTCATGGTCCAGTTGAGAGATATCGAGAATCTCAGGAGATTGACGCCCCAAATGACGCCGATTCATTGCGTAAAGCGGTGGCGAGAATTAGCATGAAACGACCGAAATCGTTTCCCCTACGTAAGGTTGGGGAGCAGTTGACCCACTCGCGGACGGTTGGAGCAGCAGACGTTGAACGCCGATACCTTAACACTTTCCGTATTGATTCCCGCCTACAACGAACACGCCACCATCGGCTCGGTGTTGTCGAAGGTGCTGTCGTTGCCGGTCAATCTGCGGGAAGTGCTGGTTGTCGATGATGGCTCCAAGGATGGGACGGATGTCGTCGTGCAGCGTTTTGCCAGCGAAGATTCGCGCGTGCGGTACATTCGCCACGCCAAGAATCAAGGTAAAACGGCGGCCATTCGTACCGCACTGAGCGAAGCGCAAGGGGATATCATCCTCATCCAAGACGCTGATTTGGAATACGACCCGACCGACATCCCTGACCTCTTGATGCCAATATTAGACGACAAAGCGGATGTGGTGTTCGGCAGTCGCTTTCTCGTGAAGCGCGC
Source organism: Pirellulaceae bacterium (assembly GCA_041752355.1). Lineage (GTDB taxonomy): Bacteria > Planctomycetota > Planctomycetia > Pirellulales > Pirellulaceae > JAEZGD01. The sequence goes on from JBGSHH010000420.1 coordinate 1,224, forward strand.
CGCGCGCGTGCTCTATTACTACCATTATCTTGCGAATAAGTTTCTGACGTTCCTCTCCAACGTGCTCACCAATCGGAACATGTCGGATATTGAAACTTGTTACAAAGTGTTTCGCGCTGGTGTGATCAAGCCGCTGCTGCTCACTAGTAGCGGCTTTGGCATGGAAGTCGAAATCACCGCCCTGATCTGCCGCACCGAAGCGCGCACTTACGAAGTGCCGATTTCCTACTACGGTCGGACTTACGAGGAAGGGAAGAAGATCGGCATGATGGATGGCGTGCAAGCGATCTACTACATTCTCTACTACAATCTGATCACGCCGCGCACCAAGGTCGGCAAACGCTACGTAGCGGAAGTCAATCGCAACTTGCAGGCTAGCGCCAATGCCCCTCCTGAATCATTGACGACCACGCCTTCGGCGACGGCAGAACCCGCTCGTTCTTCGCGACGGTAACCTTACCAAAACGTTATCTTCCGCTTGAATCGCCGTCCACTCCCGCCTACAATCCCCCGCAAGTGCTAATTTTCGACAGCATTCACGCGAGGAATTCCGGCTATGAAAGAAATCCTAAAAGGGCTGCATGACTTTCGTAGCAACCTTTTTTTGCGTGATCGCGAGTTGTATCTCAAACTCGCGAAAGCCCAGAATCCCAGCACGCTGTTTATTAGCTGTTCGGATTCGCGCGTCGTGCCAGCGCTAATGACGCAAACCAGTCCCGGCAATTTGTTCGAACTCCGCAACGCCGGCAATATGGTGCCTGCTTTTGGTGCTAGCAACGGTGGTGAAGCGGCGACCGTCGAGTTCGCCGTGGGGGGACTGAACGTCAAAGACATCATCATCTGCGGACATACCCAATGCGGCGCGATGAAGGCGATGCTTGATCCCAAGCAGATGGAAACCATGCCACTGGTGCGGCAATGGCTGGAACATGCCGAGACGACTCGCCGCATCATGGCGGAGAATTACCCTCACCTCTCCGCCGAACATCGTCTGAATGTGGCCGTGCAAGAGCATGTATTGATTCAGGTCGAGAACATCCAAACGCATCCCGCTGTGGCGGTGAAACTCCAACGAGGCGAAGTCGCGATTCACGCCTGGGTCTATAAATTGGAAACGGGCGAGGTCTTCGCTTATACGCCCAACGAGGGGCGCTTTGTGCCGCTCACTCCGGACACGATGCTCGCCGCCAGTGACACGCTGCCGCAGACCAATCTCAATGCCGGAACGCGTCAAGTGTAAGCAGTGACTTGCGGCTTACTTCGGCTCGTTCGTTCTTATAAGTTTGGCAATACCGATGGCGAGTAACAATCAGCAAGAATTAGCGAGCCTGACCCTAAAATATTGGAAGTCCGATCTGCCGGCTTCGGTGGTCGTGTTCTTGGTAGCTTTGCCTCTGTGTATGGGGGTGGCGCTCGCTTCTGGCGCGCCGATCTCTGCCGGTCTGGTGACTGGTATCGTCGGAGGATTGGTGGCGGGATTTCTATCTGGCTCGCCGTTGCAAGTCAGCGGCCCCGCAGCCGGACTCACCGTGATTGTCGCCTCGCTGATTCTTACCTACGGCATCGAACTCCTGGGCGTCTGCGTGCTCGCAGCTGGCGCGTTCCAGCTGATCGCGGGATACCTCCGGCTTGGCCAGTGGTTTCGCGCTGTATCGCCAGCGGTCATTCAAGGCATGTTGGCAGGTATCGGCATCCTGATCCTCGCGAGTCAATTTCACGTGATGGTGGATGACAAACCCCATCAACATGGTTGGGAGAACTTGCTGACGATTCCCGAAGCGATCAGCAAGAGCTTTCCCATTCCGGAACTGGGGAGCGCCGAAGAACGCACCGAAGAAACTCGCGAATTGCAAATGCTAGGTATGCTCCATTTGCAGCAAATGGAACTTGGCGAGAAAGTGCATCACTTGCTGACCGGCATCGAACAAGATGCAACACTCGACGTCAATAACCGGGCACAGCCTCCTCCAGCGACCAACATCGATGACCGCCATTTGCTCGACATCGATACGCCTGCCGAACAAGCCCTCGCCGCCAATCTGCATGAATTGACCGCACCCCAAAAGACGCTGCTGGAAACACTCCAAAGTTTCAGACATCC
>JBGSHH010000421.1:0-8272 GCA_041752355.1 Pirellulaceae bacterium
CGCCTGCGATCCAGAAGGGCGTCATGGCGGGTAAAGGTGTGGACTTCTTTTCCGACCACAAGCGACTGTACGTCATGAAGAAACAAGGCGAACTACGAGCGGTTGTCGATTTTAATGAACGCAATGTGTTTTTGCAAAGCATGGTCTACGATGGCAGGTATTTGTGGTTAGCGGCTACGCGGTTTCGCAAAGCACCGTTTATATTCGTCGTCGATCCCGTGAGTGAGAAATTGTGGCAGTTTACCAGCGAAGATGGACTGCCGATTGTCCCTGAAGGGAAGGAAGATCCCGCGAGTTCCGACCTTGTTCGACTCGCGCCTGTGAAACATGGCCAAGTGTTGGCCGCTGGTCGTACGGGGCGATCGTGGCTGGCAACTCTCACGTTTGATGGCACCAAGTCGGTGCGATTGTTTCACGAAGCGCGCGATGCCCCAAATCCTGAAAGCAAGGAACAGGCGGAAAGCACGTCGGTTATGTTTACGCCGAGCTTTATGTGTAGCATGTACGCGGATAAGGTGCTCGACAGCGATTGCCGCATTCTGCTTGGACGTATGACCGGAAATCTTCATGCGACTTCACGTCCACTGCTTATCGATCCACAAAGTGGAACGGTCAAAGTGGCACCCTATCGGATTTGGGGCGAGGTGCAACTCGATACGCTGTTGTCACATCGCGGTTCAGTCTTTTTGCAAGAGAACTTGCCCGAGCGACTGCCTCAACTAGCGAGAATCTCCTATCCAGGCACCGAGAAGAATCCCCTTATTGAGAACGTTCCAGAGACATGGGTCTTTCCCACGGGTGACGAATTGCATTTGGTGGGTCGTCAATGGCTAGTTGCTGACCCGTCCCGTGGTTCTATGACATTGGTCGCAAAACAAACGCCTTGGTACTTCCAAAATTTTTATGCAAGCAGCCCACCACAGCGTCGAGTCCATGAAGATGATCCTCTTCTCGTAGCCGTAATACCCAGCCACCACTACGGTACGCTTGTCATTACTCGCCAACGTCTCGAAGGATCTCGTTGCTTTCGGCTTGTAAGGTGAGGCAAACAGTGGTGACGTAAATGCAATCCAACGCGACTCTTACCTGTAATTCTGAGGTTCATGGTTGCCATTCGCGCGACCGCACGCTGATCCGGGATGAAGACGGAAAAAGGATTCGGCAAGGCTCCTGAGGAATGGAAGTAACTGGAGCATGAGCTCGCCATGATAAAGGAACGGGGTGCGAGGAGTTCCAACGCATTTCTGCCAGAATGTCTACCGTATGCCGTGCCCATTCGCTTGTGCGTCACAATGAGCATAGGCATTGAGGCTTGGACTCTTCGCTAGTAGCAATAATGGTTCGACACCGGCCGTATGCTGCCGATCTCGCCGAGCATTTTCCGGCCTAGTACCTTCCCTTTCGCTGCCAGCGGGTGACGGGAATGTCGTCACCTACGAACGCATTGTGACTTGACGGGGAGATCTCTCTCGCGGCTAAATTCTTGTCAATCTGCGCTCCAATATCACCCTCCTCCGCCGAAGCAGATGGCCTCCACTCGAAAGCCTTGGTGACTCCAACAGCCAGGCTGCCAGCGTCGATGTACGCCTTTGACTTTTGCGAAGAATGACTTCACTGCGGCAAGATCGCGCGGGCCATACGCCAAACGCAGCGCGATGTGCGCGGCCCACGCACGATCCGTGCTGGTGTCAATCAAATGGTTGAGACTGCGGTTCACGCGTGCGTATTCGAAACCCGGCTCCAGCAAGGCTTTGTCATCGGTGAAGTATTGCAACCATTGGCTAATCGCGAGACTCGCATAGAGTGCATCCCCTTCGGCGCCACTCAGATTATCGGCAACTTGGGTTGCATAGAGTTGGCAGTCGCCTGTGGATCCGCCCCACCGTGGCAAATGGGCCGAATTCTTCGCGTCGGCTGGCGACAGGTAGAGTCCGCGCTGAAAAGGTTTGGTGCCGGTGCTGGTTTTGGCTAATTCGTGAAGCCAGTCGTTTCGACAACAAGGAATGAAAGCCCATCCGGAAATGCGATGAAGAACTCTTCTCTTCTTTGCGACGAACTCAAAGGCGCGCCAGCGAGAACCAAGCAGATGTTACAGGGCCCTGGCGCAGGTCCATCAGGCGCATGCTGTCGTGCGGGTCGACAACGGCGTAGTATGGGCGCGCGGCCTGGGGGTAGCATGGCGACATTCGCCACCAAGGACACTAGGAGCATCCAATCACTGCAGCCAACGGCACCTCATCACGGCTTGCCAAGGTGTGAAACCTTTCTTACTAACCCCCGCTGCCGAACATTTTCGTTCCGGAGCCCAACCTTGCTCGATCGCGCCCGCGCTCGCAGGGCCGTGATCGACGCGTGGCTCCAGAAGTTTCCTGAGCCGGTCACGCCGATTCTCCGGTCGCCGCTGGAACTAGAGTTAGCCGACACCGCAATCCGCTGTCGATCAACGAACTTCGGCAACTTCGTGGCCGACATCATGGCGGGCCGCCGCCGCGATCGCAATCCGCAGCGCCCCCGCGCTGACGTCGCGGTGATTAACGGCGGAGCATTCCGTCTCGACAGGGCTATCGGTCTTGGCGAGCCGATCTCCCCCAAGCTGTTGTGCGATATCTTCTACCACAACAACTGAATCCTCCAATTTGACCTGCGCGGATCAGAACTGGAGCAAATCATTAGGGCCTGTCTGGCACTGAAGGCGTCAGCCGACGCCACCCACGGAGATTTTCCGCTCTGGTTGGGATGCGCGTAGCGGTGAAAGGAATCTCACTGGAGCGGATCGAATGTCGAAATACTGACGGAACTTGGTTGCCGTTGCAGCCAGAGGCGAGTTACACCCTCGCGACGAACGACTATGTGGCGCGAAAATGCTCGAAATACCAGGCACTATTCGCCGCGCGGTCCGCCATCGAAATTGAACCCGATGTTCGTTTCGCCGAGCGCGACGAATTCGTGGCCATCGGCGTTAAGCTGCCCGTCGCGATCACCGCAAGTTTGGCCGGGCTCGACGAGCCACGCTGGTTATTTGGCTGACCCGTCGAATGGAAGGTCCCTTCGACGCGGTGCTGTTTTTGGGAACGACATCCTGCCTATAAGTACGCGATCAATGCGAAGGAGCCTGTCGATTCTGGCAATGGTAAGTTCGCGATGCGAGCGAATGCTGGTGTCCGCCAGCGACTGAATTTGGAGGTCGGCGAGTTGTCGGCCCGCTAGCGCGACTTTTTGGACACGGCGCTGCCGGCTTCTTCCAGTGCCAGCAGCAGGTAGTATTCCGACGCGGCGACTTCTTGGCTAGCCGCGCGAGCGAAGGTGGCATTCCCCGAATCAGAGACGAAGGCTGGTTCGCCATTGGCGGAGCGGGCGTTTAAGCTGTTAATGATCAGGAGTGCATCGAGCGGAGTGACATGCCCGTCGCGGTTGACGTCAAAAAGAGCGAACTGGTCGTCGTACGGTCCGAGAGCATTGAGAAAATTAATTATGAGCACCGCATCCAAAGCGGTGATTTCACCATCCTGACTCACATCCAGCGGATCAGGCAAACCCGGGAATCGGCGCACTGAGGAAGGAAGCGCCGCCGTCATCAGCTTCGTGCCGGTCTCCTGGTGCAGGTCGTCGATTCCCAGCACATGTCCCATTTCGTGCAAAAGTACAGTCAGCATGTCAACGCGGTCGTTCGCCAGGCTGGTGTCGCCCGCAGCGCGCTCCGTTGCCGAGCGCACCAGCGAGAACTCAATGTTGTCTTGAGGTGTCGCATCCACAAACCAACCATGACCAGCGGCCGTGGAATCCAGATAAATCTTGTCGCCCACCGATTGCCCTAGCATTCCCGGCGGCAGATCGACCATAACAATGCTTGCCGAGCGAAGCTGCGCCAGCTGCGCTGCGGTAATACCCGTCGCCTGCCAACGAGCGAGAGCTTCCGTGCGAAGGGCGGGCGGAACATTGGCGGTTTGCGTCACGCTGCCATCGGGCTCGGCCGATAGCAGCGGACTACCAATCGCAGTCACGTTGGTGATCTGCTGCGTCGCCGTTTCATAGGCTTGCACGAGCAACACATCGGTCAGGTCATCGCCGGAGAGATCGAGATTCAACAGCGCAGTGCCGTCAGCACCGGCCGTCGCCTCGGCCACAATATGCGCGGCCTGGATGTCCACGGTAACATTGGCAGAAGCAATGTAGGTATCACCAGGTTTCCCTCCCAAGGCCAGATGCACAAGTTGGCCAGGCGTGACTTTCGTAACGATGCAAATGCTGAACGAATTTTTCAAGGCCGTGCACGACAATTCGGGACCGGTCGCCGTCACGTTCACGAAAATCTCCGCGCTGGCGGGAACAAGGCGCGCGATGTAAAAGTCCAACGAGCCATCCGTTCCCATCGTGTCACCGCCACCGACGATGCGGCCCAAGCCATCGATCGTCACCGCATTCACATGGTGGCGGCCTAGTTCCAAATATCCTCCTGGCGCGAACGATTCATCAGGCGCGCCGCTGGAAAGGAGCCGGGCGACGCCGTAGCCAGCGATCACTGGCCGATCATTCGACGCCAGCGTGAGATCCACCGCTTCGATGGGACTATCGGCAAGTCCTTGTACTCCGAAGGCAGCATCGAGTTGACCGCCTGCGGTGATCCGAAACACTTTGTACTGGCCGACGCCAATGATGCGATTTTGACTATCGATGGCGATACCGGTCACCGCCATGCCGCCGAAATCAAACGCCATAAAGCCTGCCTTGTTCTCGATGAGCCCAAGACTCCGATCATACGAAGCGCCCACGCCAAACGTGGTATCCAGAACACCCGACGAGGTTAAGCGCGCGACGAACATATTGCGCTGTGTGTCCTCAGGAGGCAACGAGGGATTTAACAATATTCCCGCAACCACAATCTGACCGTTGCTGTCGATGGCGGCGTCCACGACGTGCGCCTCGATAAATCCCTTTCCCAATGCGACCAAATCAATCGTGGCAATTCCGCTCTGGCCAAAGCTGTTTACCAATTCGCCGGTGGAGCCGTCGAGTTTGACCACCATCACGCCGTGCGAGCTATTGGCGGCATTACCAGCTACGAAGAGACTGCCATCGGCAGAGATTGTAAGTTCCGCCAGGGTCATTGCGGGCAAACGCGACCAGTTGTCGGTGCTGGTTCCAAATGAATTGTCGGGCGTTCCATCGGGAAAATAACGCAGCACGCCAACTTCCGTCAAGCTTTCTCCCTCGACCAACACCAGCAGTCGCCCCGAGGCGTCTAGCGCCAACCCTTTGACTCGCGCGCTGCTCGAGGTCGTGATGGTGATGGTGCCCCCAACGCCGAAGGACGTATTAATTTGCCCATCGTTGGTATAGCGTGTGACGATGGCGACCCATCTGCCCGCCTCGCCGCGATAGCCTCCCACGATGACGCCGCCATCGGGGAGTTTGGCGACAACTTTGGTGATTGAGTCGTAGGTGGCTCCGCCAAAGTTAAGACTGACGAGTCCAGAAATGCCGTCGAAATCCCAATTGCCAAATGACGCATCGCTGGCACCGCTAGGTAGATAGCGCGCGACGCCTGTGGTCCTTCCCTGATCCCAACGCGTCCCCGCCACCAGTACGTTCCCATGCGCATCACTGGCGATGGCCAGCGGCGAGTCCAGGGAATGATCGTTGCGGTGGAACTCCAGTTGTCCCGTGCTATCGAAGCGCGCCCAGCCGAATTCTCCTGCGACGAGCAAACGCCCATCACTCGTGAAGTTCAGGCTTGTGGGCAGATCCGTTGGACCAAGATTGAAAACGGCGCTGCCTGACACTCCGAACGAATCGTGCAATTGGCCGTTGGCTTGGAGACTAGCCAGCGTGAGGTTGGTCGCGCCGCTTACGTTAGTGACTCCCGCCATGACGAGTAGTTCGCCGCGCGCCTGGATCAAACGTCCCGAACTCCAAACATTTCCAAAGTTCACAGTTACGAGGCCGCTCGTACCAAAACTTGGATCGAACTGGCCACTAGGATCGAACCGGGCCACGACGGTCGCGATGGGAGACTCGTGGTACCCGGTCACGACCACGCGATCATAAGAGTCCACCGTCAAATCCATGATCACGACATCATCGCGTACGTATTTTTTCTGTCCGCCAAAAAAAGCGTTATCGGGCTGACCGTTGGGCAAGAGTCGAGCCACATAAAAGCCATTGCCGACCACGATCCGTTGCTGACTGTCAATCGCGATGAAGTTGAGCGGAAAATTGCTCAGAGCGATGCCGTCCGTTCCGAACGTCGAATCGATGATTCCCGCCGAGTTGAAGCGCGCGACGCCAAAGACACCGGCGAGCACAATCCGCCCTTGCGAATCCACCGCCATCTCATAGGTCGACGGACTGCCGACAAAGCCAGGAATGTTGGGCGTTAGCAGGCCGCCATCGCCAAAACTATGGTCAGATGTCCCATCGGCGTTGAAGCGGGACAACACGAAGGGTTCCGTGCCGCCGGAATATTTCCTGCCGGCCACGTAATACCTGCCATCGGGTAGAACGAGCAATTGTTCTGCGCGGCTATTGTTGCGCGAATAAAACCCGCTCGTCTGCTGGCCGTCCTCGTCGAACGTGGGGTCGAAATGCGTAACCGCGAGTTCACGAATGTTATTCGCGGCAAAGGTCGAATCTTCATCCGTCGCGGTGGCAATGATCGAGTAACGATTTGGTCCCGTTGCAAAGACATGCGTGGCGCTGCTGGGATTGCCGGGCAGCACTTCAGGCTCAGTACCATCGCCCCAGTCGATCGTCCAACTGGTGATTATATCGTCGCCAGGATCGTAGCTCGACAGCGACAATATATAAGGCGTCCCCGCAGCCACTTCTGTTGCGCCGCTGAGCGTCAACGTGGGAGCAACATTCGCGACTGGTACGACAACACTGCCCGTCGTGGTATTTAAACTATCCGTGATCGTCAGCGAGACCAAGTATTCGTCATCATCCGCAGCCCGAAAGGAGAAACTCTCATCATTCCCTTGGGCCACGATTTCGTCGCCCCGTTTCGCGATCCACTGCCAAGTCGCCTCGCCCGCGATGCTGAACACTTTGGCCTCCAGGGCCACATCCTGCCCTTCTCGTGCTGGCTGGTCAAACTCCAGGACAATGTCGCCAACTAATAGTTGCCGGCTTTCCAAGGACTCGAAGCGTAGGTGCTGACGGCGCATCGAGTTTGCTTTGCCGCTGGAAATCGCACGCCTAAGGACACGAACCATGGGGAATCTCAGCGAAACAGAGTAGGTCGCACCCAGCCAATAGAGGGAGAATGTACAGACTATCGCTGGATGAACTAGCTTTGTCAAGTTCCGCCGACTGGCCAAGTTGTCCGAATGATTTTCAGAGGCTCGTCAAGAAAGGACGCAAGCCCCAACGTAATTAGGGCTTGCATTAGGTGGAGCGCAAGGGCCAGGACTCCCCGAGCGAATCAATGTACCGCCAGGACAACTGGGAGTGGCTCCGGTCTGCCGGACTACTGCCACTGTTCAATAGCTGGAAACCTGGCCAGGTGGGTGATTCCACCGCCGGCGAAAACGGATGGATGTAGGCGAACAATGTCCGTGCGAAGCATGTTGAACTGTGCTCGGGAAAGCCGTCATTCAATTGTTATAAACGAGGCGGCAATCGCATTCTTGCAATGACAGCGGCCCGCGAGCCGGATTGCTCCCATAGCAGCGGCAACTCAGAGCAAATTGTCAATCTCTGCGCCCGCCTGGTCCTACTCGCCGGACGTGACAAAGATGACGTTGTGCGGATTGCAATCGATCAATAGAAGCATCCTATGCTCCCGCCACTTCACACAATGGGCACCATGTCCAATCCGGGTAGAGCCTTCTCCTACTCGACGACATTGCTAGATCATCGCCGGTTGGCGCATTAGCGAGTCTAGAATGACAACGAAACAGAGGTTTCAGTTGCGGTGTAGCAATCTTCATACCTGATTTTCGAGGGGCTTGAACAGCCATTCATTCAAGAGCTGTTTCTTCATTTGTTCTTCTTGAAATTGGTGTTTGCGCGTTTGCGCATAGGCGCTCAGCCTTCTTTACAATTTCGCAGTTCGATGAGGTGACAACGTTCGCCGAACGAGCGACGCACGTGTATCGAAGATTGCCCAGCTTCAAATTTCGAGAACCGACATTCCTTTCACAATGTTCTCCGTTACGAGGGCATGAAGGTTGCATTACGTTGACTTGGTCAAGAATGTGCCCGAAAGCCGAGCCAAGTGTAAACAGAAACTTCTTCGTATCTTAACTCGGAATTTACCATGCGATTTTTGCTA
>JBGSHH010000422.1:0-12644 GCA_041752355.1 Pirellulaceae bacterium
TGCCCGGCGGCAAGAGATCCCAGCCCAGTGAGCGATTGCCAATGCAGCTCTTGAGGATGAGGACCGGTGCCTCGGTGGCGTGGCCCACGTAATGCCCGATGCCGAACTCCGGGCCGATAGTATTGCCTTTAATGGTCATAAACTCGTTGTTGAAGCGCTTCATCGCACCGGTGCCGCTCCCCATAACGCGCACGTTGCGGACATCTTTGCGCTCGGTCCAGTTACCGGCGTCGTCCACCAAGTACGGGTACTTACCCTTATCTTTCACTGCGTGTTGCAGCGAGCCATCCTTGTCCGCGGGACCGATCTTGCCAGCACCCACCATGTTGGATTGGCCGAGCAGAATATAGACCTGCACGGGTTTGGACATGTCCGCGTCCATGCCATCGGGATCGGGCAATTGCCCTGGAACTTCTTTGGCAAGGGACGAGCCAACGAGCAGTGCCGTCGTCAGGATGGCAAGGTGGCTGGTGAAAACGAATCGGCGAAAGAGGTTCATATCAGTACTCCGAGGTGGCGGCTTGTTGTCGGGTGATTACAGTTGCATTCGGCATAGATCATTCCAACACATTCTTTGCCAAAACGTTGATTATGACCGACAAGAACAATGTTTTTGCGAAAAAACAGTACGAATTTGAGAATCGTCGAATGGGACAAAAGTGCTCGCGGAAAGTAGGGAATTCGAAACGGATTTCAAGTGTTCGGTATGCGGCGTTTGAAATACTCGACGAATGGACGCTTGGATTGCCGATGGTTCAACTCCAACGAACCATCGGCGACTTGCGCGCTTATCGGCAATCCGAGAAGAAAGTGCTGCTGGAACTATTGGGGAGGCGGAGGTGGCATTCAATGCTCGTTTGACCGATTGAAATTTACGCGTCTGCTGGGACTGAACCGCTATTTGTCCAGTTGCCGTTGTCTGCGGTACGCGCTAGGGGTGATGCCTAACTCTCGTCGAAAAACCTCATACATCCGCATCGTTTCCCCAAAGCCCACGTCGCGGGCGATCTCGGATAACAAACGGTTGCTCTGTGTGAGTTCACGTTTGGCGCGCTCAATGCGAACGCGGCGGATCTCGGCGACGATCGGCCGATCCAGAACTTTCCGAAATCGATTCTGCAGCGTCCTCGTCTCCGCGCCGACCGCCTTTGACACGTCATCTTGACCGATCGGCCGATGACTATTGGCGGCAATGAAACGTAGCGCTAACGATACTAGTTCGTCTGCCACGGCAACAAAGTCCGTTGACTCGCGAACGACAAGACCTAGCGGCGGTGTCAGAATCGGTTCCTTGGGTGACGGCTTTCCGACCATTAGCAAGTGCAATAGTCGAGCCGCTTCATAGCCGACGCGTTCAAAATTTGTCTCCACACTCGTAAGCGACGGTTGGGGGTGCTCACAGAGCGTTTCTTCATTCATGCCTGCGATGATGGCGACATCAGTTGGCACGCGCCAACCCCGTCGGTGACATGCTTGAACGACTAGTCGCCCGACCCCCTCGCTATGAATGTAAACTCCGATCGGCGGCCGCCATGACCTCAGGAATCGTTCGATCTCTCGTTCTGTTTTTCTCCAGTTGACAAGGTCTCGCCAAGGATCCAGTGGGATCTTTTCGTTCGCGCACGAGAAGCCGCCTTCGCCCACCTGACGTTGAAACTCCTGAACCACTAAGTCCTGCGCTCGCCCCTTCAGCGGTGTCAGCGTGGCGAAGTTGCGGAAGCCTCGCGCGAGCAAGTGTTCAGCGCAGATCTCACCGACGAGCTTAAAGTCGGCATAAGACCCTGGCAAATGATCGTACATCGGTGAACTGACCCAAACGTTCACCAATGGTATATCCAACCGATCCGCTTGCTTGGCTAGTGATCGGTTGGCCCGCGCGATGATGCCATCGTACGGAACCGACTTCGCCAGGCAACGGGCCAGAGTGTCGTGGGCAAACTCGTCGATAATCGAATGCCAATTCTGCTCTTCCGCATAGCGTTGCGTTCCGGCGAAGACACTCGCATGCCGCTTGTAGGGCCATTGAAGGTCGAGCGCTAGTGCAATACGAAGTGATTTGCGGGCCATATACATGCATTCCTGAAAACCATACAAGCTTTCTCAATATCACGACTCTGCAACATTGTAGTCACATCAATCTAGGATTGCCGCACGACAGCCGTCGATTCGCATGTGATCGCTTTCAATGGCACAGTTCTGCTCACCCGCGATGGTGGTGGCAGCATTTCCGCCCATACGACCTCGGGTGGCCTGCGGACGACGGTTAACATTAATTGTCGCGTGTAGGAGACCAATCGCAACGCGAGGGCAGAAGTGAAAGCGAACCGGTTGTCGCTCACGTACGATAAACTACTGCCAAAATGGAACTAGGTTGTTTCACCCAGTTTGAGATAGTAACACTCCGTGCTTTTGCATTCGGATCGTTCCCCGCCGGTTTTGATGGCACCACATGGGACCTGAAATCGCCAATCGATTTCCTTGCCGTGACTTTTAACCAAGGAGTCGCACGCAAACCTTCTCAGAGATTTTCATCCGCCCCACGTTTCCTTGGGCATCGCGTTTCGTTTTGCGGAATCTCTGCCGCCCGACGGGTTTACACGAAACGAGCCGCACTTACGAGATAAACTTGCTGTTGTTCTCGTTATTGGAGCCGAGGCGGTCATTGGCGAATAGTAGGTACCAATCGCTGTCGCCTTCGCCGTTGAGGATTTCGGCGTTGCCATCATCGACCGCATTGTCGCGCAGCGTGTCGGCGGCATTCTGCGATTGTCCACTCGACCACATCATCCACAGTTCGCGCAGGTTCAGTTCGTCCTCGAGGAAGAACTCATCGAGATCGCCGGCAACGAGCAAGTCGGCACTGCCGCCACCGAGCAGGTTGTCGCCGCCGGTGCCACCAATCAGCACGTCGCGGCCCGCGCGGCCATACAGTAAGTCGCTGCCGGCAGCGCCGTAGAGGAAGTCATTACCGTCGCCGCCGTCGAGTTTATCGCTGCCGTCGCCGCCATTGAGGAAGTCGTTCCCCGTGCCACCGTAGAGCGTGTCGTTACCAGCGCCACCGATCAGCGTATCGTTGCCGGCATCGCCGTTGAGCAGATCGTTGCCTGGCAGGCCGAGGTCGATGACTTGGCCCGGTTCGCTGATCGAACCATCCGGCAGACCCGTGCCGCCGGCGATATCGATGTAGGCATCGCCGTTGAGATAGTCGTGACCGCCGCCGCCGCTGAGTTGATCGTAGCCGGGACCGCCGTAGAGGAAGTCGTTGCCGCCGCCGCCCAGCAGACGGTCCTTGCCGGCACCGCCATCGAGCGTGTCGCTAGAGTTGCCGCCAGTGAGATAGTCATCGCCATCGCCTCCATAGAATTCAACTGGGATGGAGGTGCCACTGACAGTAATGGTATCAGCACCAGCGTTGCCAAAGACAATCACCTTATCACGCACGCTCAACTGTGGTTGCAGCGCGCCATTGATGCGGGCCCGCGGGCCGCTGGAGATGATAATGCGGTCGGCTCCATCGGTGCCGCCAACGTACAGCGTCCCGTCCACGACCATTTGCATAACGCTGGCGACTTCGGTCAGGTTAATGGTTGTCGACAGACTCGCGCTGTCGCTGATCTTATCGGCCACGGTTAGATTCGGCGTGAAGTTGAACTTGCCGGAGTAACTGCCGTACACATGTGTAAAGTAAATCAATTCACCTTCCGCGGTCGCCTGCGCAAAGGCCGATTGACCATCACCGAATTCAATCCGGAACTCAAACGGTTGATCGACCGAGTTAAATGCAGGATCGGTGGTCGAGACGACAAACGTCACCGCCATGCCGGGAACGACCTGAATAGAGCCGGCCGAAGTGTCTTGCGCGACACCACCGATGAGCACTTCGACTTCATAAGGGTCAGGCGCGACATTGATCACGGTGATTGTCGTGCTTCCCAGGACAGGTGTCGAATTGCGGGGTACGGCGTTGGGGTCCATCTCGGTCGCGACCAGCGAGTAGTTGATCGTGAATGGAGCATTGCCGGGTTGATTGTCTTGCTTTTGCAGGGCGGCGGTCGCGATGTTGTTTTGCGGAACGATCCAAGTGCCTGAGTTCATAGCGGTCTCGGTGCCGCCGATGATTTCCGCATCCAGTGGCACGTTGGAAATCGTTAACATCAAGAACTCCGAGCCATCGGTGTCCGTCAGGGTCCCGGTGAGACCCAGCGGGATGATTGAATACTCGGCGCGATTGCCAGGAATCGTGGGTTGAAAGGTGAGCGCCGGCGTGTCGGCGGCGGCGATGACGTTGACCTGCAGCGGTCGAGGCGGGGCTGTTCGCGCGATGCTGCCGTTGCTGGTTTCGCGGGCGACGGCAGTTATCTGCAGCGTGAAGTCCACGTCGCTATTGGTCGGCGGCGTGATGGTGAGTGCCGTGATCTGCCCAGCGGAAACCGTCCAGACACCGGCGATGTTGCTACCGCCGGAGAACGTGGCTCCCGCCGGTGCGCCGGTGATTTCAAAGGTCAGTGTTTCGGACCCATCGTTATCGTTAAGATTGCCGCTGATGCCAAGCGGAATCGCCGTGTCTTCCGCGCCGCTGACACTCACCGGTGTATTCAGCGTCGGCAAATCGGCCACCGCTGTGACGTTGATGGTGACGGTGGCAATGTTGGAAAGTTCGTTGCTGGTGTCGGCCAGACGATACTGGAACTGAATCGCGCCGGAGAAATTGGTCGGCGGCTGATAGTCGAACGTGCCATCGGTACGAAAGGTCAAACCGGCCGGTGCAGGCATGTTGACGGTATAGAGCGCCGCGGTAACCACATCACCTTCCGGATCACTATCGGCACCATTGGGGACGGTGTTGGTAACGACACTCCGATTGCTTAGAAGAGTGTCTTCCAGGGTGGTGAACGTGTCATCGGTCGCCACGGGAGGACGATTCAAAAATACGGTGACCTGCATCGTGTCGCTGAACGAACCACCGTCATCATCGTTGAGGGTGACGCGAACAGTGTAGGTGCCGGATAAGAGGTAGCTGTTCGACAGGTTGAACGTCTTGCCAGAAATCGCAAGTGGCACAGCGGGATTCGCATCATTAATGTCGTAATCCACCGTCGCGCTCCAGGTTTCGGCACCGGGATCGACGAACGTGATCGGCCCGCGAGTGAACAACGAAACATTGAACGGCAAAGTCTCGGAGGGACCCAAAATGAAGGTCGGAACAACATTTTGCACGACGACGCTCGTCGTGTTCGTGGCCGAACCCAGTTTGTCGTCTGTTACTGTGACACGAATCGTACTCGTGTCCGCCGTAGTACCATTGCCTGGAGATAGTCCGTCGTCCAAGTACGCTCGACCACCTACGCTGAAGCCGACCTGACCGGTGGTGAAGTTGACGGAACTGATCGTAAGCACGGCGTTGTCCGTGCTGGAGTTCAAAGTACTGCCGACAGCTAGTGCGCTCAGAATGGGAAGGGCGAACCTGGAATCGATCGCGTTGTTGGGATCACCCCAACTGAAAACGACCGTATGCGTGTCGTTACTATCTGGATCGGTGAAGGAACCGGTTACGACAGCGGAGTTGTCTTCATTGATCGCGGCCACCGAGTTGAGCGCGACAGACGGCAGGTCATTTACTCCGGTGACGGCGATAGAGACCGTGGCCGTTGAATAGGTGGGTTCCTTGAAAAACCGCACCTCACTCAACCCGACCTGATTGGGATCGCCGTAATTGCTCTTGATCACAAAGCGAATCAGGCGCGTGCTATCGGCTGCAGCAAAGGAACGCAGGTCGATATCTTCGCCGGTGTAGGTTGCCAGCCCCGTCGATCTAGCGAACGTGAAATCTCCCAAGGAGGTGAAAGCTCCACCGACCGAACTAGCGACCAAAATTTCAACGAGATTTGCGCTGCGGTTGGGCAGGTTCACCTCGTTGTAGTTCCACACGTGGAATTTGTTGAGGTCGTAGGTGTTCCCGAGGTCGTAGGTGATGGTCGCGCTCGTGCCGTTAGCCATCCACATCGTTCCGCCCGGGCTGTTGCCGTGAACGTTGCCAGTTAGGCCGCTGCCATCGAGCGAGTAAATTGCCAAACGGTTGAAGCCACCGTTTTCCGACGACACGCTATTAATAGTAACGCCGCTTGAAATGACCTCCGGTGGTCCGCTGATCGAGTAGTTAAAGGTGTCGGTGCGCACATCACCGGCACTCAGCGACTGGAGGATCGGCGCATTGGTTGGGTTATAAGTGAAACCGCCGATGGCACTAACAGCCACGGCGGCACCGCTTGCGCTGGTCGCGTCAAAGCGAGTGACTTTCGCACCCGTCGCCGACAGCGCCCCGCCGGTAAACTGAACTTCACTCAGACCGACTTGTCCACCATCGCCGTAATTGCTTTTGATCACGAAGCGGACCAGACGCGTATCATCGGCGGCATTATAGGAGCTGAGGTTAATGTCCTCGCCGGTGTAGTTTGCTAGTCCCGTAGCTCGGGCGAAAGTGAAATCTCCCAAGGAAGTGAAGGCTCCACCGACCGAATCGGCGACCAAAATTTCAACGAGATTCGCGCTGCGGTTAGGCAGATTCACCTCGTTGTAGTTCCAGACGTGGATATTGTTGAGGTCGTAGTTGCCTCCCAGGTCGTAGGTGATGGTCGCGCTTGTGCCGTTGGCCATCCACATCGTTCCGCCAGGGTTGTTGGTGTGCGTGTTGCCGGTGAGGCCGCTGCCGTCGATTGAGTAAGCCGCCAAACGATTGAAGCCACCGTTCTCCGACGACACACTGTTGACGCTGACTCCCGTGATCAGCGCGGATGGAGCCAAGGTTACCACCGCTTGGTCGTTGCTCAAAACACCAGGCGCGGCGATTTGAAGTACCGTGTCTTCGTTGGTGGGATTGCTGGTCCGATAGTCATCATTCACCGCTGTGATGTCATCGATCCCGGTCACCCTAACGGTGACCGTGGCGGTGTCGGTCGCGGGACCCAGCACGTCGGCGAAGCTTTTGCCAAAGCGGATTTCGTCCAGTACAACTTTGTCGCCGCGAGCGAACGTGATTGTATCGAACGTCGATTGATCGACGCTGACTGTCAGGGTCGAAACGACGGCCCCTAGATTTAGGTTGCTGTCGGGCCGGTAGATCTCAATGGTATCATTCGCGGCACCCCACACAATTTTGCCGACGATCAGGCCAGAACTTCCGCCGACGAATCCTGCGTTATGTTCCGTGCCGAAAATATTCCCCGCGAAACCTGTTCCGGTGGTTGAATCGCGGAATTGCGTGGCGGCAATCCGGCCATTCGCTCCGCTGAATCTGCCCAATGTCACACCTAGCCCAGAGCCAAGCTGCGCACCTTCGTTGTTGATGTTGTAGTTGAAGTTGGCCGCACTGAACTGGCTGTTGGCTAGGGCGAAAGCCAGGCGGGAATTCGTCACGTTTCCGCCTGTGTCGTAGCCCATAATTACGCTAAACCACAACTCCGCCCCATCGTCGAGCAGGCCGTTGCCCGTTAGGGCTGAAGAGTTCACCGCACGCGCGCCGCCAAAGCGATTAACGCTGCCGTTAAGTTCCGAAATTGACCCACCGTCAGTAATAATACCGCCGAAGCCCAGCGGGTTGGCGGACACCTTGGTATCGGCGCTCGCCGTCCACGTTCCCGTGAGTCCGATTTCAGAGGTTCCTCCCTGGCCGCCTAACACTACGCCAGCAGGGTAGTCGAACGGTTCATAAACCAGGGCCGTCTCCTGGCCCGCCAGGGTGTAGGTGAAGGTATCCGTTAGCGTGTCGCCGTTGTTGAGTGCTTGAATCGTGGCGGAGTTTCTCGGATCGTAAGTGAAACTGCCGATGCCACTGACAAATACAGCGGCACCACTGGCGCTCAGGGCATCGTAACGGCTGACCCTACCGCCCGTCGCCGAGAGGGCACCACCGAAAAACTGCACCTCGGAAAGTCCCACCTGTCCGGTATCGCCATAATTGTTCTTGATCACAAAGCGGACATGGCTTGTGTAGTCGGCGGCCACAAAGGTGCTAAGGTCGATGTCCTCGCCGGTGAAGTTTGCCTGTCCCGTCGCCTTGGCAAACGTGAAGTCTCCCAAGGAGGTAAATGGTCCATTGGGCGAACTCGCGACCAGGATTTCAACGAGATTCGCACTGCGATTAGGCAGGTTCACCTCGTTATAGTTCCATACATGGATGCTGCTGAGGTCGTAAATACTCCCGAGATCGTAAGTGATGGTTGCGCTCGTGCCGTTGGCCATCCACATCGTTCCGCCAGGGCTGTTTCCGTGCGTGTTGCCGCTGAGGCCGCTACCATCGATAGTGTATCTTGCCAAACGGTTGAAGCCGCCATTTTCCGATGACACATTGTTGACGCTGACCCCTGTGATCTGCGCCGCGGCAGCTACCTGCACAACGTCGGTGTCATTACCCAAGACGCCGGGGGCGACAATCTTGAGTACGGTGTCCTCGTTTGTCGGATTGCTCGTCGTGTAGTCGTCGTTCACGGCTTTCAAGGGGATGACCGTCGCCACCAATCGAATGGTGCCATCCAGGTTTAATTGTGTGGCATCCCATGCGGTTCCCGCCGGCGCGGCGGGCAGATTGAGTGTGATAAATGAACCGGTAAAGCTCGTGGCGTCGAAGAGATCGAAGACATCGCCCGCCGCGAATGTGCCGCCGCTGGCAGTTACGGTCAGAGTGCCGCCATAGGTGAGGGAGCCAGAAACGTTGACTTTGTCCGCAGTCAACGTGCCGCTTGTCTTGTTAATCTCCGCGACGATGTTGCCATTGAATGTTGGCGACGCTAACAAATTGATTTGGCCGATGCCGTTGTTGCCGGGCGCGAAGTTGCCATCGGTTTGCACGGTCACAGCGCCGGCGAGAGTGCCAGTGCCGCCGAGTGTTGCATTGGCCGCGACAGTGACCCCGCCGGTTGCTAGGGGCTGGTTTCCGTTGATTATTAACGTGCCCGTGTTGATGTTGGTTGCGCCGGTGTAGGTGTTCGCGCCGCCGAGGATTTGAGTTCCCAAACCAGTCTTGGTGAGGCTCATGTCCGCGGCGCCATTGGAAATGATGCCGGAGTAAGAGTTGGTAACACCGGCACCTGGGTTGAGCGTCAGCGCCGTTACGTTGGCATACGTGGCCGTGGTGATGAGGCCACCCGTGCCTGAGATATTTTTGCTCCCCTTCAGCCCGCCGAAGGTCGGCGCGGTGGCACCGGTGACATCCATGTTGCCGCCGCCGGTGGTGTTGATGGCGCTGTTCTGGAGGGCCAGATTATTCGTGATATAGAGAGTGCCGGAGTTGATGAGCGTATCACCGGTGAAGTTGTTGGCGTTCTGAAGCCGCAGCCTTGAAATGCTGCCTGGCACGACGGTGAGTGAGTTGGCACCGGTCAACGAGTTGGCGACGGTCAGGTTGATGAAATTCGCAACTCGCGACGAGCCGAAGCGGTAACCGTTGCTACCTGGCGTAATCGTGCCGGTGAAGGCGAAGGTTTGAGTACCAGCTTGGTCCCAGGTGGCAAGGCTGGCATTGGGAAAAAGCGTGAGATCAAGGGCGTTGGCGGAAGTGGCATTGTTCGCGATGATTGTGAAGGAATCATTGGTTGCAACCAGTCGCTGCAGGAAAGCGTTGTTAAGATTCCCCCCTCGACGCATGATGGTCGCCCCCGCGCCCACAGTAATGTCACGGACGCCCGGTCCACCACCGATGCCGTCAATGTTAACGGTGTCGAACCCGAGCAAGGCCCCAGGGCTTACCGTGGTGGTCCCTTTATAGGTGTTCGCGGCATTAGTAAGGTAAACAGGCGTGATGCCGGAAATCACCACCGAATTGCCAGCCCCGCTCAAAGGGCTGGTCACGGTCCATACGGCTGCATTGTTGAAGTTATTAGTGGTGTTGGCGTTCCTCAAGGTGTAGGTATTGTTGACGGGCGACAGCGTGCCGCTATAGTTCGACGTGCTTGTTGTTCCAATGAGGGTCGCCGTCGTCAAGCTGACCGTGCCTGTAAATGCGGTCGCACCAGTGAGCGTCCCATTAATAATCGTGATGGTGTCCCCTGCCTCCGTCCCAGTATTGATGGTGAGATTCGCATTAGTGTGGGTGTTGTTTACGCTTGTAATCGTGATGGCGTCCACACCCGCGACCCCAGTCGTATTAATCACAACATCGCTCGCGCCGCGCACGTGAGCCGTTTCAAACGCGGTGCCACCGCTGCTACCCGAAATGACCAGAGCGGCGAGTCCGTCGACGACCGTCGTTCCATTAGCGAGATTGACAATGTCATTGGCACCGGGCAACGACAGCGTAAACGCGCCAGGACCAGTAAAGTCGAAGTCCACCGGCTCCAAACCGAAGAAGCTGATGTGCGATTCCCCGTGCTCGATATTACCATCGCCATAGACCGTGGCGCTGGGCGTGTAAGTCGTGTCGGCTTTCGCTTTGATCGCCAGCGTATCGAAGCCTCCCGCGCCACCCTCGTATATGATGGTGTTGGCGATGGCGTTTGCGTAATCAACCGTGAGTGTATCGTTCCCGTCACCGCCGAGAATTGTGATCTTCCCGGTCACCGCCGCTGCAGGAATTGAGAGCGTCTTTGAATCGTTGCTCAACAGACTTGCCGCGGTCGGCAGCGCGGAAAACGTAACCCACGGGTCACTCAAGATGAAGTAAGCACCATTGCTGGAAAGCGTGATTTGATTGTTCGTGGCATCGGTGCCGAAGTCACTAATCGTCAGATTGCCCAGATCATCCAGCGCGACCGTGACCGGCGTGGAACCCACGTTCTCGAACATCCGTTGATTAGAGACTTCGGGGACGACGACTTCCTCGAACTGCTCGAACTCGTCGAATTCGATCAAATCCGATGCCAGCAAGCGGCGACCTTCCAACGCTTCAAGAAACGCGAAACGGCGCGAGGCAGCTTTGCGACGCGTGCGTGAGAAAGGCTTCGTGTTCAAATGCGACTGCCTGTTAGCATTCATCACAGGATTCCAAATTTAATTGTTTGGTGGTGTTTTCACAGGACGCGCCATAGGAACGAAGAGAACTTCCCGGGGCATTTCTGATGTTTCAATTTTGACTCAACGCAACATTGTTTTGCGGAAAAACCGAATTGAATTTAGGAAACTTAATGCCATTCTCCCATGCGTTGTAATATCGAAATAGATGACCATTATGTAACCGCGTTTGCCCTCCCTGTGTAAGACGCTCCTCGAAAACTCTCTCTCTCTCTCTCTCTCCCTCTCACTGCCCCGATCGGTAACAAGAGCTGCCCCATCTCCAGCCGGGAGAGGTTGTCTTCCACGCGGGCGAGGGCCGCTTTGGCACTTCGCTCGTTGTCGGTCTTGAGGGAACGGCGAAACTTCTGTCCGGAGAAGCGAAAGACGATGCGATAGCTGCCGTAATGGAACTCGAGCGAGGCCATGGGTTTGATTCTTTCCAACGGAAGGGAAAGAACCAGCGATGCAGGCCCAATGCAAACTCAAGTTGTCCCGCGATGTTCCCTGTCCACCCGGACTAGGGAGAGGGTAGCGAAAAAGGCCTCGATGCAAATCGAAGCCTGGTAAGAAGTTGCGGCGCTGCCGCAGAAGCTCCTCGTGTCAGACGCTACTCGAAAATGCGCGCGCGAGCGCTCTCTTTGGAACTGCCTTAGGTATAAAGACTTACGTGAGTTCGAGTCTCACGAAGGGTGTGCCGAGCGCGTCAGACCGGTATCGAACCTAGACGCGAGCGGTTAACAGACAAGTCGCGCGCGTGTTAACTGCTCAGTCGAAAATAGGTGGCTCCGCGAAACTACGCCTGATTGGTTAACAGCTAGCGCGACTTCTTGAGGCGTTGAATGGCTATTAGGATGGACGGCGGATGCGCGAGGGACGCTGAACGCACTCACCAAGGGCTCGACAACCAACTCATCGATCCCACCGATGAAATCGGCAAGACGGATGGTGAGATCGTGTGCCGCGAGCGCCTTGGCGGGATGCTTAAGTTCTATCATCGTAAAGCTGCCTAGCACTTCACCATTGCGAAGCGATCTAGCCGACAACTGCATTCGCTGCTGCGCGCTCAACGATAATCGGCGAGTTTCGTCGGCCCACTCCCCTACGAAAACCGTAGCCAAGCTGAGTTGGTTCGGCTGAGGCGAACGTGTTTAAGTTCAAATTGTCAAAGATCTATCGCTCGTTTCAGTTTTTGCACCATACGAGGTCGGTCGTCACTTGCCACGCCGGGGAAATTCCATTCACCGCCAGTTTCGGAGTGGCTGCCGTCGGGCATGATCTGACGACCATCGCCAGTCGGCACATTGAACGCGCCGACGAGGCAGTTTACGCTGCGAAACGTGATGGCCGTAATCGGATTGCCATTGCCGCATGCGACCTTGCTGCCGTTTAAGCGAGCTCGCCAGCAACGGCATCTATCACTTGCCTAAAATTCCCCGAGCATTTTCAGTTTTTATTGAGTCGTACGATAAGCTTCGGTATCGACGACTATTCGCAACACTGCGCACTGACCGATTCATTCGACTGGCCTCGATTTTCCAGTCTTTGCTCCTTGTGGTTGCCGGTGCCACCCAACAGGAACTCGAGACAGATTCTCAGATGTCTTCCCACGATGGCTTGCTGCCCTCCTAGCACCCGAGTTAACTGTGTCCATCGTTCGCGGA
>JBGSHH010000423.1:0-10725 GCA_041752355.1 Pirellulaceae bacterium
GCACATATCCCGAACCAATTGTTTAAAGTCGTAGTTGTATGTGACCAACTTATCGCCTAAAGCTTGGAACAGCTCGGGGTTACTCGGCGGATTGCTGACGCGGATATCGTCGACCGGTTCCACAATGCCCTTACCAAAGAAGTGCGCCCAGACGCGATTCGCCACGCTGGTGGCGAAGAACGGATTGTCGGTCGAGCTGATCCACTTCGCGAGTGCTTCGCGACGATCGTCACCTGGCTTGAGTTCCGGCGCGATACCACCGAGGAACTTCGGCTTCATCACTTGTTTGGTGACCGGGTGCGAGACTTCCCCGCCGCCCGAGTTAAACACGATGATCTCGCGATAGTCTTCTGCTTCTTTGCGACCGATCTGCGAGAAGAAGGCGGCGAAACTGTAGTAGTCGTTCATCGTCCAGCGGTCGAACGGATGGTTGTGGCACTGGGCGCACTGGGTGCGGATGCCCATGAAGACTTGCGCCACATTCTCGGACGTCTTCAGCGTATCGCGTTCGATCTGATAAAAGTTGGTCGCCGGCTCCTTGAACGTGCCCCCCGATGCGGAGAGCAGCTCCGTCACCATCTGGTTGATCGGAACGTTGTTGGCGATCTTGTCGGCAAGCCACGTCGAGTACAAGTACATCGACTTGTAACTGACCTGATTGCTGCTCTTGACCATCAGCAGTTCCGACCACTTCATCGCCCAAATCTCCGAGAACTCTTTTCGCTCCAAGAGGCGATCAACGAGCTTCGCCCGCTTGGCGGGATCGGCATCAGCAATGAAAGCGTGATAGTCTTCTTCGCTCGGCAGCGTGCCAGTGATGTCGATCGTGGCGCGCCGGAGAAATTGCTCGTCGGTGCAAATATCGCTCGGCAAAATTCGCAGGTTATTGAGTTTCTTGCCTACCAGTTCGTCGATGTAATTGCCCGTGATCGCCGGCGGCGTATACATCACGTCCTTGGGCAACACCAATACCTGGCTTCCGACAGTATGCGTTTCAAAGCGCGCCATCACGAACGCTTCGCCACGCGCCGCCGCCTTGACCACGCCAGTCGGCTCGATCGGCGCGGAGTTGTCGTTACTGGTAAGAAACACGGCCAGGCTGGTGACATCGCGATCGGTACCGTCGCTATAGTGCGCGCGGGCAATGAACTGTTGTTGACCATCAGGGCCTTCAATCACCGCCTTGGGCGGGTAGATATCCACCTTCACCACCTTGGCAGGCTCGGTGGCATCGTTGGGCGCGCCCATTTCCAACCACTTCAACATGGTGTGATAGTACTCGCTATCGACATCGAAGCGTTTGCCGCCGGTATGCGGGACGGAACCCACCGACTTCTCGAGCAGGAGACTGTCCTTTGGCACCGCCAGATTGATGCGGCGCACGCCGATCTCGCGCGTCGTGCGGCGATAGTCGCCTTGAGGATCATAGCCAAACAGCGACAGCATAAAGCCATCTTTGCCGCGCGCCGCACCATGGCAACTGCCAGTATTACAGCCCGATCGCATGAAGATCGGCATCACATCCAGACCGAAGCTCATCGCACGTTCGGCAGCGGCATCTTTCACGGTGACGGGGATGGCAACCTTGAAGCCTTGGTATTCAATCTCTAGCGTTGTCTGTCCATCGGCGACCGGATAGAGCGCATGCTTATCGAGGCGAGCAAATGCGCCATCCACCAACTTGGCCTGCGCTGCGGCAGTGACATCGAGCGTGACCCCGTCGGAGCGCTGCGCGACGACGATGTAACGTTGCAAATCGTTCTTCGTCGTCAGCGTGATCTCAGGCGGGTAGACATCGATGCCGGTATAGGTGGCCTCAGCAAACGCCATCGAACCGACCAACGAAAACAGGGCCACAAGGGCGAGAATCATCCGTTTCACTTGCAAATCTCCACACGATCACTGGAACGAGTCCCAGCGTTGTTCGGTCACTTTCCAGCTTCTTTTTGCAAACGCAATTGTTCCAGACGCGAGAGCCGCTTGGGCTCCGCAGGCTTTTCCGCCACTGGCATCGGCATCGGCTGAGCCATGGGTGCCGGCATGGGCGCGGCCATCGGCTTAGGGGGCAAGGGCGCATCAATACGCAACTCGCCCGTCCCTTGCGTCTGTGTGACGTTCATCCCATTCATATTGATCACCGTCCGGCATACGAGCGAGTTATATTTGCCGGGCTTGGACGTGGCGGCATCGCTCTTCACTTTGAAGATCATCTCCGTCGCTCCATTGGCAATCTCGATCGGCTGCGTGGAAGTACCAGCGGGAACACCGACGAGTTCGACCTTGGCGTTGCCGGGGAAATCCGCTTTCTTTTCCAGCTTCACGACGACTTCCGTCTCTTGACCCAATTCCACCGCCGATTTTTGAAAGGCGAGGCTGAAGAACGAATCCGCCACCGTGAGGTCCGTCATTTGTGAACAGCATTCGATCGCGCCGCTGCCACCAGTTCCGCCCCGTCGGCTGCGTCCGGAGGATCCAGAACGACCAACGACGACGATCTTATGGGTGCCAATCGCCGCGCCGCCATTGGCGGTCAGCGGAATGATCCCTTCGCTTTGACCTTCGGCAATCGAGATCGACCCCGAGGAACCGACGCCAGATGGGTTGTAGAGCATCGTGATGAGGATCGGTGCCGTAAAGCCTTCGGCACGTTTGGCGATGACCTTCAGATCGATCGATCCATCACGCACCAATGGCGCGGTGGGGGGCACAATCTCGATGCTGAACGGAATCTCTTCGGCAATCGCGACCGCCATCCGATCGGCATCGTGTCCATAGACATCGCGATTGTTGTTTCCGCGCACCAGCATCGTGCGTTGCCGTAAATGTCCCTCGAGCGGCAGATTGGGGTCGGTCGATTTGCCAACCAGGTCGGCCAAAGTTCCCGCCGGAACCGCATCTGCAGGCGCGGAGAAAACGACCGGCACATCGCCACGACCGCCAGCAAACGGGAGCGCTTCAACATTTAGCCCTGCTGGAGCATTGCGAAGTTCAAGTGCCAGATCGCCACCGAAGTTCTGCCGCTGCGCCGAAACCATCAACGCCATGCGATTACCACGCGGCACCGTGAGTGTCGTGGGAATGTACTGCTGACGCTCTGGTAGGCTCATGGTCAGCGCTGGCTTAACAGCTGTCAGTTCCACGCGATAGATATAGGCTGGCCCGCCTGCTTGTAGATGATCACGTACGGCGATGAAATACTCTCCATCGTTAGGGACAGCGAATCGCAGGTAGCTATCGGGACTGCCGCTATCATCGTTGGCGGCGATTTGACCACCGTCCTTGTTATGGATGGTAAGAACGGGATCGAGTGGCGAACGGAGCGTCATGCGAGCATAAACCCGCACGTCGTACTGCTCCCCTTTCTTGGCGGTGAACTTGAAATAGTCGCGGTCGTTATCGGTTTGAATGATGCCATTGAAAGCCACGGGGGCATTGGTGACAGCGGTCACTTCCGAGTGGACGTTGTTGGGTTCCGCTTCCAGCACGTTGGGAAGGTCCACGATCCGCAGCATGTTGGGCGAAGGAGAAACGCCGCGGTCGTCTTGCGCAAAGTAGGCGAATTCGCCAGCGCTATCGGTAGGTAAGGTAACTTGTGACGCGAACTCACCACCTACATCTCCCAAGCAGGTGACGTTCAAGGCTTCACCAGGGCGACCGCCAGCGGGATAGACGCCGGTTGGTCGCGGGAACGTGCCAACATGCAATCGATATTTGCTGTTGCCATCGCCACCGAAGGAACTTTCACGCAATTGAATAATGTACTTGCCGTCCTCAGGAGCGATCACCGAGGCGACGCAA
Source organism: Pirellulaceae bacterium (assembly GCA_041752355.1). Taxonomy (GTDB): domain Bacteria; phylum Planctomycetota; class Planctomycetia; order Pirellulales; family Pirellulaceae; genus JAEZGD01. Next base: position 3,799 of record JBGSHH010000423.1, read on the forward strand.
TCTTGCAGCAAGAGCGAAGCATCATCGCTGCGAGCGAGTTCAAAGCGTTTGTCGTTGAGAATCGCGACGTAGGGATCGAAGGTGGTGTAACCCAATCGCAAGCCCTCGACTTCCGCGGTAATGCGTTGCCCTTTGGTCGCTTCCACGACGAAGTACTCGACGTCCTCCGATTGCACGACGCCAGAAATCGTGACACCAAGCGCGATCGGTTGTGGTTGATCGAATAGATTGTTCGGCTCAACTTCAACAACTTGCGGTAAAGCGCCTACGGAAAAGAGCCGAAGATTACTGATACCGGTCGCGCTGCGCACTCGCAACGCATGGATACCCAAACGGCAATCGGGGGCGACAACGAATGTGGCTTTCACCGCCGTGTCGCTTTCCACTTCCCAAGCTTTGACACTGATGCCTGGCGAGTAGAACATCGGTTCGTCGGCATCGCCCAGTCGCGCGCCGGTCAACTTGAGTTCCACTTCGCTCCCCCGCTGAAAACCGTTGGGAACGAGGTCGCTCAGTTGCGGCTCAAGGGCATATGCCCGGCCAGCAAACAATTGGAGAGCGGAAATAGTCAGCGCAACTAACCAGGCGCGATCGAAGGCGCGACGCATAAGCAACCTCATTTCAAGTCGGTTGTAGCTCGGGAGGGTGCGAGCCAGGCGGGAGGGGCGAACGATTCATTGTCTTTGTAGGCAGTGGGAATCATTCGCCATACAGGCCCTAGCCGAATCACTAGGACCAAAAGTTGTCGCGGCCATCGTGCTTAAGCCAACAGGCCCTTTACGACCTTGCCGCCATCGACGATTTCAATCGGACGATCACCAGGAGCCATCAACTCCTTGTCCGCTACGATGCCTAACTGATTATACACGGTGTAGGCCAAATCTTGCGGAATCAATGGATCGCTATCGGGTTCGCTGGCCGTCGAGTTCGACGCTCCGTAAATCAATCCACCCTTGATGCCACCACCGGCCAACATCACGCTGAACACCTTCGGCCAGTGATCGCGACCAGCGGTTTGGTTAATCTTCGGCGTGCGGCCAAATTCGCTGCTGACCATGATCAGCGTGCTGCTCAACTGGCCCGATCGCGACAGGTCATTAACCAGCGCCGCCAAGGCTTGATCGAGCGAAGGCATCGCACCACGCATACCTTGCGTGATGTTGTTGTGCATGTCCCAGCCGCCATAGGTCAGCGTCACGAAGCGCACACCAGAAGTGACCAGGCGACGAGCCATCAACATGCGTTGACCAGCATCGTTCATACCATATTCATTGCGCAAAGCCTCGGGTTCGTCCTCAATCTTGAAGGCTTCGCGAGCTTCCTTGGAACTGACCAGGCTATAAGCACGATCGTAGAACGTGTTCATCGCCTTGACCGCATCGGATTTGTCTTGCTTAGCAAAGTAATCGTTGACCGCCTCGAGTGCCGAGCGGCGGCGCGAGAACCGAGCATCATCGACACCATTGGGCAAGTTCAAATCGCGAACTTGAAAGCCCTTTTGAGCGGGATCAGCACCGAGGCTAAACGGAGCATACGACGAACTGAGGTAGCCATTGCTGGCAAATTCGTTCGGCACACTCGGAATGCAAACATACGGCGGCAGATTCTTGCGCGGGCCATATTCGTGGCTCACTACGCTCCCCATGCTGGGGAAAGTCAGCGCTGGGCTGGGACGATAGCCGGTGAACATGTTATGCGTGCCACGTTCGTGGGCCGCTTCACCATGCGTCATCGAGCGAACGACCGCAATCTTGTCGGCGCATTGAGCCAACTTCGGCAAGGTCTCGCTGAAGACTTCGCCGGTGTTCGTCTTGACCGTACCAATTTCGCCGCGGTATTCGATCGGCGCGTAAGGCTTAGGATCGAAGCTTTCCTGATGAGCGATGCCGCCCGGCAGAAAGATATGAATCACGCTTTGGGCTTTGGCTTCAATGAAGTCATATTGCTTCAAGTCAGCACGAGCCTGTTGCATTTGAAAGAAGTCGCCCAGCGTTAGGCCCAATCCGCCCAGCGCACCAACTGTCAAGAACGAACGACGACTAAGCGCGTTACCACGGCAATTCATACGTATCTCTCCGTGCTGCAAAATTACAGTGAGGTGGGGCAGGAAACCGCTGGTTTCTAGGGTCCAGCGGGCTATTGTGGGATCGTGTTGTGCGACAGCGATCCACTGTAGGAGCTATTCAGGTGTGCGATGCGGGCGGGAGCATGCCGAACTAGCAAAATCCAGTTCGCCAGCGGCGTTAGCATAACCGGCCGCGAACGAATTGTCAAAGTTAATACATCAGCAATCGCAAATGCGTCCCTTCAATTTATCCTCGCGCTAGCCAAAGCAAAACGCCCACCCCTCCCGAGGACGTAGGGAGAGGTGGGCATGTGCCATGCGTGTAAATGGAGTGGAGGATTAATCCTTCCATTGTTCGCGATCAAGTTGTAACTTCCGCGGGAACCGGCAGCTTGTGCGGCTCCAACTCTTCCCGCAAGACGAGCACATCGGGTGGGGCTTCGATTCCGAGGCGAACTTTGTCGCCGGAAACTCGAACTACGGTCACCACGATATTATCGCCGAGGCGAATTCGCTCGCTTTCCTTGCGTGACAGCACCAGCATATTGCAAACCTCCGTGTTGGTGTTCGTGCGATCAGTTGTGTCGTTTTGTACAGACTGCCTTCGGCCCTGTCAAGCAAAACATTCTCTAGCCGGCATCCATGCCGCTAAGCTGTTGCTGCGTATGAAGTTAGCGAACGATTGCGATTTGCGCTCTAGGGTCGGTGGGGCGGTCTGCGGTGTCAATCAGTTGTAGTTTGCCGACGCAAGTTCTGGAGCGACGGTCAGTTGCGTCTTCTGCTGACGCTGTCCGTCGGAGCCGTAAAACAAAACGGTGTTGCGTTCGATCTCCCAAATGGCGGTCAACTTCACACTGCGAGGACCATGCAGACAAAAGAAGATGCCACAGGGATTTCCGCTCCGCACCAAAATCCGCTCTGTAATATGAAAGGCTCCAAGTTCCAGTTCGTTGTGTTGGCAAAGGGTCTCGTAAACGTATTGTCGTAACTCGCTAAGATTGAAAACGGGCGCAGGTAGGCACGTCATCGGGGCTCTCGCTCCTCGTCCATCGAGTCTGGGGATGAATAAATTGCCGACGGTTCTTTCAGCCGAGCGTCGTGGGGCAACTCTCGACAAGATACCTATCGGCAATTTAGGAAGGATGGCTTTGCTGCGATGCTTGCATAAAATGGCGAGATTTTAACAAACAGCAAATTAGGTGGGGTGAAATGCATCCTCGAAGCCTATTTCGCGAACTCTTCAAACGCTTCCTTGATGCCTCCTGCTTTCTCATCGCCTTGGTGCAAGATCACGCGATGACGAAGTTTCAACGACTCACCTGCGGGAACGGTATGTTCTCCGTAGGCTTTAGCCGTTTCAGGTGAAAAATCTTTGCCACCGAAGGGATTGGCAGCGAAGAGGCCGTAATCGCGCACGTGCCAGGTGGTCGGATAGCGAAAGCTCGTGGGATGATTCAGGATCGCGATCCCCAGTGTCTCACCTTCGACGGGCCCGTAGTAATCAACCCAGGCCGCCGCTTTGCCCCAGGTAGCTTTGTCTTTCACACCTTCACTATTAATGATGTGCCCACCACCGGTTTTGGCGGTCATCTTCATGGTTTCCCAAACTCGGACGCCAAAACTACCTTCTTTCGTCTGGCCGAACTTCAGATCGCCGTCACTCGCTTTGATGACCGCATCGAAATCGATCCAACGCGTATTCTTCGTGGCACCGATGCGCACGGTCCGTTCGTCTTCGCAAATCTTCTTGCCATCAGGCGCGAGCCAATCGTTCTTGGTGACGATCGTCGCGACGTCACCCCCTTCCGCTTTCACCAGTTCCCGCTGCACGATCGTGCCGTTCTTGCCGGATTCCGACCAAAAATCGACACCATTCACCTCGCCGTGCGTGAGCCACAAGGAACGATGGTGCGGATGATCTTGCGCTTCAAACGCGCGCGCTTCCTGCATGGGCCAGCCGCGCGTTAGGTCCTTGCCAGTGGGACCAATGATGGGAAACAGAATCGGCTTGGCGCCGGACTTGAAGAGATAGCGCGTGACCAACTTGCCATCAAGTTTCACCGTCACTCCATCGTCTTGCTTCTCGATAGTGAACTCAGCCGAGGCGAGCGACGGGAGGTACAACACCAAACTAGCCAACGCCAGCCATGCGAAACGAATCATGAGAGGGGCCCTGTTGCGATGCGGCGGGAGTAATGCACCGACAGGCCGCCGGCGCGGGCTTTTAGCTTAACCCACCGCCCAGGCAAAACACAGAGGCGCGGCGAAAAGTCGCCGAATCCCCGCTAGTTCTTGGCCACGGAACTCTCCGGCTCCAGAAACACTTTCAAACTCACGACTTCAAACTTGCTAATCTGCTCGCCGACAATCTCGATCCGCTTGCGATCCTTGGTGGACAAAATCCAGTTCGTCAGATGGCGGCTACGGACTTCCATTTTGCGATCGCCAAACCGCCCCGGCGTGACGATGGTCCGTTTGATTTCCTCCGGCACGAAACCGCGCTCGGCCATTTCGCGACTCAGCTCCATCCGTGCGAAGGGAGCCAATTGCGCCGCGCGACAAGCATTCAACCGCGCCGACCAATCCGCGAATTCTTGATACGTCAAAGCGGCCGCCGCATGTTCCGGCTTTACCCCTTTGGCCCAGTAGGTCATCGTGGGACTCGACAACGTCAATACATTGTCGAACTCATCGAATTTGACGTCAAACTTCGGATGCGCGGCGAAATGAAACACCGGGTTATCATCGCTCGCGACCGCCTTCATCGACGCCGTGTGTTGGATCAATTGCTCGCTGCCGAGCACCGTCTTCACAGCGCGCTTGGTGTCGAGCAACACCATCCGCTGCGCGTTCATGTTATAGACCGTCACTTCATTCGCTTCGCCATTGGTCAAAAAATCGTAGACCAATCCATCCGAGAATAGCGTGAGCGTTTGACAAATGGGCTCCTTCTTGTCGCCAAGAAAGACATCCGTCTCCATGCGAAACGTCTGTCCTACGACCACGCTTGGCAGGGACAACATCGCGAGCGTTAGCAACAGCAATCGACCGGTGAAGAGAGGAAGCGTTTTGGTGAGCATGCGTCGGTCCTTGCCGCTGGGGCGTTTCGGAAGTCGGAAGACCTACAATCGCGCGGAGCATAGCCAGCCTAGGCGGCAACGTCCAGGCCGATTTCCCGCTGCTAGCGGCCGTAGGCGTGTCGCACCAACTGAAACGCGCGCCGCCAACGCATACTTACACGCCCGCAGAAGTAAGCCGTGGCGCTTGCTAGCAAGAGCATAATAAAGCACCACGCGCGCGCGTGGCCGTTATCCTCATGCGGGCCGAAATCGAACCACGGCTCTAGCGGACTCTGGCCTTGGGACAGATGCAGCGACGACAATGCCGCCGCGTACACAGCGGCTTGCAACAACGCCACCGCGGTCAGCACCCAAGCGGAACTCCAGTCCGGCATCTGCCCGAGATACACCGCGTAAGCCAACTGCAGCAAGCCACCAAAGAGCAACAAATAGGCAAAGCGACCGATCGGATCGCCATCGGGATTCATCACGTAGCGCGCGATCTCGACGCCTGACGGCACCATACTCACCACCGCCAGCACCGCCACTAACGTCGCCAATAAGTACGCCGCCGCAAGTTTGTCGGCGTCATGCAGGTATCCGAATGATCGTCCCGATTCGTTGCTGACGTTGGGCGGCGCGGGGGTTGACTTGGGTTGTGGTGAAGCTGTGGCTGTATTCGCCGGCGGAAGTGCTGGCGGGAGTTCTGGCGGGAGTTCTGGCGGAAGTTCTGGCGGCAGAGCCGTGAGGGCAGCTACAGGCGCTTCTTTAGGGGCCGTGTTGGCAACCACATCGCTAGTGAACACAATCTCCGCCGTTGCATCCTTCTTCAGCGGCGGCGGTTTAGCACTTTCCCCTGGAGAGACGACTTCCGGCTGCTGAGTTTTCTTAAGTGGCGGCGGCCTACTTGGCGATGCCGCGGGTCCATCTCCTGCCGCTCGCTCGCGCCGCGGGAAAGGGCTGACTTGAGGGCTTGCTTCAGGCGAAGGCTCTGGCTCCTTCGCCTTGTCCCGCTTCTTTTCTTCTTCGCTCACGCGACTGACCGACGGCTCCGGCGTCGCTTCCTCTGGCCGCTTTCGCTCGCCTGGAACCATCATCTTATGCCCACACTTGGGGCAGGCGAGGATTCGTCCCGCGCGGTCCTCCGGCACGAGCAAGTTGCGACCGCAGCGACAAATCAATTTGATCGGCATGGAAGTCAGTTTCGTTGGCAAAACCCATCCGGTCAAGCGACAGGGCATCCGGAACCACTATCAAGAACAGCGATCCTAATATGCAGCGCCGATCCTGTGCGATCGAAAATACTACAAGATCTCCGGGGCCTCGCAAAAACTACAAACATTAGTCGCAAGTACTTTAATGAAAAATGCTTACAGCGTTCGAAGTTTTTCCGATCTCACAAGCCCCCTCTTGTAAAATCGACATTATTTTGCCGCCCAAACGTCAGACTCGATCACTTTTTCTAATTCCATTCCTCGCAGGATGACGCAGACACCTCGCCTTGCCCCTCCATTCAGACCATCCTGAATTCTACCAACCGAACAACGTGTTGTCAATACACATTATCCAATTACAGTTGATTTAATAAAACATCAATGCCGACATTACTGCAAGCCCTTCCTCTCGTTGATTGACGCCGGCCTTGCCTGACCGGAAAATACGTCGCGACGACGATCATTGTTCTCTCTCCGCGATGGGGGTCTTTTATGCTCCGCCGAAGTATCTTCCTGTTAGGCAGCCTGTTCTGCGTTTCACTGACCGCGACTTCCGCCAGGTGCGAGGAACAGGCGGTCGCCAAATTGC
>JBGSHH010000424.1:0-9260 GCA_041752355.1 Pirellulaceae bacterium
CAATCGTGGCGGCATCCTCTCGATGGCGAAGGCAGGCGACGACACCAACACGTCGCAGTTCTTCATCACTTCCGGCGCGACACGCCATCTCGATTTCAATCACTCGATCTTCGGACAAGTGGTGCAAGGGGACAGCGTCCGGGCTGCCATCGAGCGGGGTGCTGTTGACGCCAACAATCGTCCGGTGAATACCGTGACGATCGGCGATGTGGTGTTGTTCGTCGACCAAGAGAACGGCATGTTGCGGCTCAAAGCGGCTAGCGGCGTGACCTCCGGTAGCACCAACATCACCGTCACCGTTCGCGATGCCCAAGGCAATAGTGCCCAGCAATCGTTCACCGCCACCGTGGCACAAGACACCGCCAATACGCCTCCGTTCCTGGGTCCGATTCAGAACTTGACCACCACCCAAGGGACGGCGGTCAATCTGCAACTCACTTCGACCGATTTGCAAAACAATTCTGTCTTCTACGACATCGATCCCAACAGCCTCACCGGCAAGCCTTTCACAGCAACGGTCAATAATCAGACCGGCCTGGTGACGATCACCCCCAATGCTACTTTCGTCGGCACGACCACAGTCACGGTCCGCGTTCGCAGCACCGTGCCACTGGCTTTGTTCCAGGGTTTTGATGAATTCGACACACAGGAAGTCCACATCACGGTCAATCCCGCGGCACCGTCAATCCCGGATTTGCAACCAGCCTCGGACACCGGTGCTTCCCAAACCGACAACATCACCAATGCCGGAAGTTGGACCTTCACTGTCTCCGGCGTGACGGCGGGTGCTTCGGTACAACTTAAGAATGGCTCTACGAACATCGGTTCGCCAGTGACCGTCCCTAACGGGGCCACCAGCGTGCAAATCACCATCGCGGACACTTCGATTTTCGCCGATGGACAAGTGCAATTGAGTGCCGTGCAAGTTTCCAACAACTTGACGAGCAACGCCTCGCTCCCACTGACGATTACCAAAGACACCGTCATCCCAGGCGCGTTCACCACCACGCCGCCGACCTCGGTGATTGTCGGTCAAGCATTTACCTACGATCCAGCACATCCAGACGAAGGCCAAGCAGGCTTTGTCTACTCGCTACTGAATCCGCCGACCGGTGCCACGATCAACCCGACGACGGGCCAAATCAGTTGGTCCCCCAGCGCGGCACAGATCGGTGCCCAATCGTTCTCGATTCAAATGGCCGATCCCGCTGGCAATGTCCGCTCGCAAAATCTGAATTTAACCGTCATCAGCAACCAGACGCAGCTCGTCGAGTTTCGCGTGATGGTCACCGACTTGGATGGAAACTCAATCTTCCAGATCGAGCAAGGCGAAGAGTTCCTCGTGAAGGTCTTCGTACGTGATCTGCGTTCATCGCCTGAGGGTGTGTTCTCGGCCTACGTCGACATGACCTACAACCAGGCTTTGGTTGCGGCCCAGGTGCCGATCATTTTCGGGTCGAGCTTCTCGAACGCCCAATCCGGCACATTGACGACGCCCGGCCTGGTCGATGAGGCAGGTGGCACGTCGGGCCTGGCGGGGCTCGGTAGCGGCGAGTTCGAAGTCTTCAGCGTTCGCTTCACCGCGAGTGCCGTGGGGAACGTTTCGTTCGCGTCCAATCCAGCGGACGATTCGACCTTCCATCCCGTTTTGTTGTTCAACGTTGGTTCGGTCGTTCCCGATACGCAAATCACGCATGCTTCCGATACGCTCAATATCCTAGCTCCCACAGGGGCGGTGGCGGATGAGTTCACGGTGGGCGAAGACAGTTCCAATAACACGCTCAATTTGCTCAACAACGACACACTGCCCACGGGAGTGACGGGTCCGCTCACAATCTCTAGCATTGTGCAACCCACAGCAGGTGGCACCGTCACCCTCGCTGGCGACAACCTCAGCGTCCTCTTTACGCCAACGCCAGACTTCGCAGGTAGCACGACGTTCACCTATACCGTGACCAATGGGGATGGTTTTACGGACACCGCCACGGTCACCGTGTTCGTGTCCAATGTCAACGATTCGCCGACCGCCACCGATGACACCTTCACCGTCGCGGAAGACGCCGCTAACACCATCCTCAATGTCCTAGGCAACGATAGCTTCCTGCCTGATCCCACCGACACGCTCACCGTGACGGCGGTTTCGACGGGCTCTGCTGGTGGCACGATCACCATTGGCACCAACGGCGCGAATATCGTCTATACACCCGCCGCCAACTTCAGTGGCACGGAAACCTTCACCTACACCATCACCGATAGCGGCGGATTGACCGATACCGCGAGCGTGACCGTGACAGTCACCTCCGTTAACGACAATCCCACTGCCGGCAACGACACGTTGACGGTCGCCGAAGATGCCGATACCACCACGGTTAACGTTCTGGCGAATGACTCGTTCGCACCGGATATCGGTGAGACGCTAACCGTGACCGCCATCACCCAAGGGAGCAACGGCGGCGTGGTAACCATTACCAACAATGGAGCCAACGTCTCTTACAAGCCTGCGGCTAACTTCAATGGGACCGAAACCTTCACTTACACTGTCAGCGATGGCAACGGTGGCACCGCGACCGGCACGGTAACCGTGACCGTGACCGCAGTGAACGACAATCCAACAGCCACCAACGATACCTTCACCACCGTGAAGAACGCCGGTGTGCAATCGATCAACGTCTTGGCCAACGACTCGTTCGCTCCCGACACAGGTGAAACCCTCACGATCACCAATGTCTCGGTGGGCAGCCAAGGTGGCACGATCACGATCGCCAGCAACGGCACCGCGATCAGCTATCAACCGGCAGCCAGCTTCACGGGCACGGAAACCTTCACGTATACCATCAGTGATGGCAACGGCGGGACGGCCACAGCGACCGTCACGGTCACCGTACAGAACTTCCTGCCCAGCGACATCGCCGGTTATGTTTACATCGACGCCAACAAGAACGGGGTTCGCGACGCAGGCGAAGTGGGCATCGGCGGCGTCACGGTCACGCTGGCGGGCACCGACATCAACAGCGCAGCGGTGAACACCACCGCCGTCTCCAAGCCAGACGGTTCGTACACATTCTCGAACGTGGCTCCTGGCACCTATACGCTGACGGAAACACAACCCGGCTTGATGGTCGATGGCTTGGAAGCGTTGGGAGCATTCGGTGGCACCAAGCCGCTCAATGATCGCTTTGCCTTCACGTTCCCGGAGAATTCGCATCTCACGAACTACAACTTTGGCGAGTACGGTCGCACATCGCAGTTCGTCTCGATCCGCGACTTCCTCACTTCCACGCCGACGCAACACATCACCATGGCAGTCACTGCTGGTGGGGCGTCGCAATGGATGACGCTGACCAGTGGTTGGAATGGCATCACGGCGGCCTCGGCCAGCCTCAATACGGCCAACACGGAGCTCACGCTCAATATCACCGACAGTGCCGGCGTGCAGAAGACGACGACGGTATTGATGAGTGACGCCAGCAAAGTGCATTTCATGGGCTCGTCCGGAAACACCGGCTTGATTCGCTTGCTGGGACCAATGAGTGCCTTCACCTTCACCAATGTTAACAGCGGTGGCCAAGGCGAACCGCCGATGGAAAGCACGAGCGATAGCTTTGCCGCTCCCGCTTCGTCTAACCAGACGAGCACCAGCGACTCGCCAGGCTCGACGGGCGACACCACGAACAGCAACGATGCTGCCAGCAATGAATCCGCTGGTGACGAGGGCACGCTGCCTGGACCGCAAGGCGAACCTGTCGCGAGCTCGTCGAGCAATTCGAATGTCAGCGACGACTCCTCCGCGTTGGGCGCATCGCTCGCACTCTATGGCACAAATAATGTCGAAACAGTGAGCAACAGCTCGAATGATTCGCTCGATGAGATGGGCCCGATCTTCGCCGATCCGTTCGCCACCAACGTAGTCACGCCTGTCGCCTCCGCCGACAACAGCGCGGACTTCAACACCGATGGTGCGGACAGCAGCGACGAAGTCACCGAGGAGTCCGAGGACGAACTCACGCCCGAAGGCGAGCAGAAGGGTGACGACAGCGAGGACGAGACTCCACCGAGCGACTCAGCTTCGCAGGCCACCTCCGTGATCGATTGGGCTGAAGATTTGACTTGGGTTGAAGAAACTGCCGCAGCGACCGAGGAAGCAACGGAAGTTGTCGACGCGGAAGCGCAAGCGGTGGATGTCATCCTCGCCGACGAATTGTGGTTCGTCGCATAACGCCAGGTCTATCCAGTCAGTGGCCCTCGCGAGTCTCGCGAGGGCTGGTTGTCCGCGCATGGAGCGCGCTCTCAATTCAGGGCAGGTTCGACTCGACTGCCCTTACTCCATTTGGTAAGCGAATAAATGGCGAAGCTGGCGTAAATCCGGCATTAAGCTAGTTTCGCGCGGTGAGGAGAGATGCTTATACTCTGAGCGTCCGTGAAAAACTTCTCCCCTAGGATGCCGCGACCATGAACGTGCGCCGTTTGCTCTCCGCTTCCCTGCCTTCGGGTCTTTCGCGCCGTAATTTCCTTGCTGCCGCGTCCGCGCTGGCAGTGTGGCCACTGGTGTCGCAAAACACTTTTGGCATCGTGCGTCGCGCGGCGAAACTGGCCGACTATCCCTTTCAACTCGGCGTCGCTTCCGGAGATCCCTTGACATCGGGCGTGGTGCTGTGGACTCGCTTGGCTCCCAAACCGATCGCTGGGGGCGGCATGCCGGATGAAGCTCTGGAGGTCGCCTGGGAACTGGCCGATGACGAAGCCTTCAGCAGAGTGGTGCAAAAAGGCACGCACGTCACGACCACCGCCGACGCACACAGCGTGCATGTGGAGGTCGCAGGCCTTGCGCCGGATCGTTGGTACTTCTATCGCTTTCATGCCGCCGGCGAGACCAGTCCTGTTGGTCGCACGCGCACCGCGCCAGCCTTGGATGCCGTGCCCGATCAGCTCAAATTCGCCTTCGCATCGTGCCAACACTACGAGACAGGTTTCTATCCCGCTTATGAGGCGATGCTGAAGGACAATCTCGATCTCGTGGTGCATTTGGGCGATTACATCTACGAAGGTGCTGGTGGGAATCCCAATAAGAACAAAGTCCGCGTCCACGACGGGAATCACGAAATTCAATCGCTCGAGGATTATCGCAATCGCCACGCGCTTTATAAGACCGACGGCGATCTTCAGTCAATGCACGCCGCTTGCCCTTGGCTGGTGACGTGGGACGATCACGAGTTCGACAACAATTGTGCTGGCGAGATCTCCGAGCAAAAGGATGTTCTTGCCGCGGAGTTTCTCAAGCGTCGTGCGAACGCCTATATGGCCTACTACGAACACATGCCGCTACGTAGTTCTTGTTTGCCGAAAGGGCCGGACATGCAACTGTATCGCCGCGTGGCATTCGGACGCCTGGCGCAGTTCGATGTTCTCGACACGCGTCAATATCGCAGCGATCAGCCGTGCGGGGATGGCAACAAGCCACCATGCGAGGGTTCGTTCGATCCGGCGCAAACGTTGCTCGGCGCTGCGCAAGAGAAATGGCTCATGGAAGGGTTGGTAAAGTCGCCAGCAACGTGGAATGTGTTGGCTCAACAGGTGATGATGGGAAGGATCGATCGCCTGCCCGGCGAAGGGGAGACCTATAGCATGGATCAATGGCCCGGCTACGAAGCCAACCGCCGCCGCCTGCTCAAGTTCTACGGTGATCGCAAAATCGCTAATCCGGTTGTGCTGACGGGCGACATTCACAGCAACTGGGTGAACGATCTGGGGCTGGATTTTGACGACTTGGGCGGGGCCACCGTCGCGACGGAGTTCGTCGGCACTTCGATCAGCTCCGGCGGCAATGGAGCGCGGCAACCTAAAGAACTAGACAAAGTGCTGAGCGACAATCCCTTTTGCAGGTTCCACAACGTGGAACGCGGCTATGTGTCGTGCGAGGTGACGCCGAAGCAGTGGACGAGCCACTACCGCATCGCCACCGACGTCACCCAGCGCAGCACGCCAGTCGTCACACGCGCCAGCTTCGTTGTGGAAGCGGGCCAGCCAGGGGCGAAACCGGCGTAACCAGGCTTCGCGCCCACACTTTGCCAGCCTCTCGCTCGTAAAAGGCAGATGCTGGCAGCTTATGCCTACGCCAGTTCCTTCAGCGCTTCAATAACCTTCTCATCATGCCCATCGACGCTTACCTTCTTCCACACCTTGGCGATTTTGCCGGTGGCGTCGATGAGGTACGTCGAGCGTTGAATTCCCATGCTCTTCTTGCCGTACATGTTCTTCTCCCGCCATGCGCCATATTTGTCGGCGACTTTGTGTTCCAGGTCGGCCAGTAGCGGGAAATTGAGTGAGTACTTGTCGCGGAACTTCTCGTGACTCTTCACGTCGTCGGGGCTGATGCCAAAGACTTTGGCTCCCAACTTCTTCAACTCGGCCGATTTATCGCGAAACGCACAGGCCTGCTTGGTGCAGCCGGGGGTGTCGTCTTTGGGATAGAAGTAAATCACAACGGGACTGCCGAGTAAATCGCTCAGCTTCACCTTTTCGCCTGCGTCGCTGGTGAGGGTAAACGCCGGTGCTTTCGTGCCTGGTTCGAGGAATTCGCCCATGATATTTGCTCCTGAGGTTTGAGTTTGTGGGGATTATAGCGGTGTGGGGAGGGTTCGGGTGCTGGGGTTCAGGGTTCGGGAAAGAAGTAGTGAGTGGAGAAGTGGGGAGTGAGATGCATTTACTCCCTACTCCTCCACTCCCAACTCCCCGACTCGTATTCACCGAACCCCCGAACCCCAAACTCCTAACCCTCCCATCCCCGAACCTGCACCGTGACAACGGGGTCCCTTCCGCGTAGAATAGAACAGAGCGAGGGAATTTCTCCTTCGCAGTTTTGAAAGGAGGTCCCGTGGCTATTTCGACCGTGAGCCTCTCGGCCAGCACGCTAGATCACCCCGGCCGCAGTTATGAAACCGCCCTCGCTGCCGTTCGCGCGGCCGCCGACAATAAAGGCCAAGATATTGTCGTACTCGATATGCGTGGGCAAACCGCTATCTTCGATTACTTCGTGATCGTCACCGGTGCTAGTCGCCGGCAATTGCACGCCATGAGCGAAGAAATCGATGACGTCCTGGAAAAAGGGATGGGAGATAAACGGTTGGGGATTGAAGGCTACGAAGAAAGCCACTGGATTCTGCTCGATTACGGCGACGTAGTGATTCATCTGTTCGATGAGAACACGCGCAAGTACTACGACCTGGAAAGCCTGTGGGGCGACTGCAAGCAGGTCGACCTGACCGGTGTGATTTCGTAGTGTTATCGAATTGGCCCCGCGCGCCGAGCGCGGGCTACTGGGGTGGGTCCAACTCGCCAGACCTACCAGCGCGCAGCAATCCCAGCACCACCAGACCGTGGGTCCAGACGCTGCCGGCATCGCCATAGATCCACCACGGTGGCATGCCGGAGTTCCATAGCGCTAGCGTGCTGCACAGCGAAATGCCCATCAACACCAGCATCTGGAAGCGAATCACTTCCGCATAACGGCGCACATCGCGGGCGAGCCAAATCAGCAAGATGCCGTAGAAGGCACACATCGCCGACATCCCGCGGGCGAGATACTCGACAATCGGCGCTGCGGGAAAATCGCCTAACCCCAGCCCTTGATGTGCCCACACGTGCCAAGCGCGCGGCATCACCACCGCGACCATGGCCGAAGCACAAACCAAACCGGCAAGCGTCAACCAGCCGGATAGCGCCCGCAGGGCGATAGGAAGTGGCGTCATAGCGGTGAGCGATTAATCCAAGTCGTCTTCGTCTTCCAACTCCTCATCTTCATCTTCTTCGTCGTCATTCGCTTCACCATCGGCTCGCTCGAACCACGCCAGGCCATCCTTATCGATGGGGAAGATATCAAATTCGTACCCTTTGCCATCGCACTCCGGCGTCGGACAACACCAAAAGCCATTGAGCGCGCCATCGTCGCCAGGGAGGATTTGCCATTCCATCAGATCGCTGTCATAGTGCTTGCCACAATGCAAACACGATACAATCACCGGCTTCGATGGCGGACGAAAGGGATCGTCGTCAGGCACCAGGCCCATAACGCGGCTCCTTGAGGTTCAGGCGACACTAGACTGCCCGCTGTTATCGCGCGCTGGAGGCGAGAAGTAAAGTCGGGGAAAACTGCGGCGGGATGCCTACCCCAACATTCAGCCATCTTCGTGGGGTGTGAAACGTGCGCCACCGAAGACACCACGAACCATCACCATCACGGTGAAAAAGAGCGCCGAAGAGAGCAGCAGCGAAATCAAGACACAACTAACGAAGTGATCGCGCAAGAGCAGCATCGTAGGTGGCTGTTCAGCCTCAGGCGGGCGGCGCGCAACGGGAGCGGTTTGATCTTTCGAGAGCCGTTGCATTTCGGCGCGAAACGTTTCCCAATCGGCTTGCGCTTCCGGCGAAGCGAACTTTGCTAGCGAAGACTCGCGCGCATAAACCAATCCGCCCACGATGGCGCCCATCGTGAGCAGATAGACCGCGAGCCAAATCAGATTGGCGGTTGTGAGCCACGCGGCTGGTGATTTCAGGGCATCCTTCATGTTTGGCCCACTTTCGCGATCGCGGCTTGCGCGGCGGAAACGAATGCCTGCACCCTTTGGGGATCCTTAACGCCCGGCGAACTCTCGACTCCGCTGGCCGTATCGACACCGTGGGGTCGCACGCGCGCGATAGCTTCCGCCACGTTATCGGCCATCAAACCGCCAGCCAGGATCAAGGGCATGTTAAGCAAATTCTCGCGTAGTTTCGCGACCGCTTCCCAATCGGCAGCTGCGCCGGTTCCCCCATACGCCCCAGGCTGAAAAGCATCGATCAGCACGCCGGCCAACGGCGCGCCTCGTTGCCCACAGGCAGCGATGTAGCGGGTGACATCGTCCGCGAAACCCGCTTCCGCGCGAAACGCCTTGAGCACCGGCCAGGGATGAAGCGCCGCCACGAAATCTGGCGTCTCGTCCCCATGCAGTTGAATCAAGTCGAGCGTCAAGTGCTGAGCCAGTGTTCGGACATATTCCACATCGGCGTTTACGAACAGTCCCACTTTCGCCACGCCGATCGGCAAATTGCGCGCGATGGTACCTGCCGCGTCCCTGGTCACGCAGCGCTTACTGCCGGCAAAGAAATTGAGTCCAATCGCATCCGCGCCGCTGGCCGCGATGTGCGCGGCGTCGGTGGCAGTGGTGACTCCACAAATCTTGATACGAAACAAATCAGCATTCCCCGGCAATAACGGCGTGCGGTCC
>JBGSHH010000425.1:0-1974 GCA_041752355.1 Pirellulaceae bacterium
GCGTATCGACCGAGCGTTGGCGACGCCCCCCGACGAAACCTGCCACGCCGCTGGCAAATCCCGCCACAATGAAAATCATTGCGAGCAGGCTGCACCAGAAGTACAACCAGTCGGTCGTCGGCTCGTCCCGCTTGATCGCCAATTGAAGCCCCAGCACCTGCACCAACAGCGCGGCAAAGGGTGCCACCATCGAAGCGCGCGCCGCCTGACGCGCCCAACTTCGTCCGGCGGCATGCTCGCGTTCGATGGCTGTCTTGTTAGAGGTCATCCCACTTAATCCCGCAGGAACTAACGTGAATTCAAACGCACGCGCACGAGCAAATCGTTGAGTTGGTCCGCCGCTGTCGGTTGCTCCGGCAAACTCGACAGACCGATCGCCTCTTCCAACTCCCGCACCAGTCGCTCGTACTCGGCTTGATGGAACGACACATCCTCATCGTCGAGCGTTCCTTTTTCCGGCCCCGCGAGTTTGCGTGCGACCAAGTCGGGAATTTGCGGTAATCGAAAATCATCGTTCAGCAGTAATAGATTAGCTTGCAATTGTCCGCTCCGCAGCAAATGCAGGCCAGTCAGCAGCACGCGATAGACATAAAGTAGCGGCTTCACGCGTCGGGGGCGCTCCTTGTCGAACAATTTCCACTGCGTCGCCGCAAATCCCAAATAGTGGTAGGCGTGAAAGCGCGTGAACAATTGCGGCGCAAGCGCCACCAATTCCGCATGCTCAGGCGAAGTCGTCACGATAAGCGGCGACAATAGCTGCTCCAGCACATAGCCATTCTTCTTCAATAGCAGTGAGAAGAATTTGTGAGCATCGTGCGTCACCAAGTCAATTTCCAACCCCTCCACGATCCTGGAGACTTCCAGCGTTTCGCGCCGCGATGGCAGGCCCACGACCTCAGCCAGCGGTAAAGTATGCACACCGCGCAGATCGAAATCGGAATCAGGCGAGGGAAAACCGTAGAGATGCGCACCGCTAATCGTCACGAATAGGTGAGGACAAGGTTGCGCGCCGGCGACGGCGATGAGTCGGGGATCGATGTTCATGGCTGCTCGTTGCTAACTGGTCGTATTTCGCTCGGCGAACGATACGTCCGAAAACTATACCATCGGAGAGACTCTACAGGCTCGAAATCACAAATACCGTTTCGTACGCGGAGCGAACAACAACGCTACGCCATCAAGGCAACTCGACCGCTAGCGCGGCACGGCGCGCCTTGAGCAAGAACGCATTGGCACGCTCGTAGTCGGGGCGCTCCGGAAGCTTCGTTGTACCAACCGCCGCGTTAAACTGTTGATGTAGCGCCGCGCGCCAGCGCTCCACCTCATCCCACGACCACTCACCACGCTTAATCGCCAGCAAGGTGTCGCGATGCTCTTCGACGCGCACCGGCACGTAACCGGACTCCAATACTGTAATGCCCGACCACAGCAAGCGAAGCAAGTGCATGACATGCTTCCATTTGACCTGCCCGCGATTGCGCAAGTCGCCTGAAAGCTTCTTGAACTGCGACATCACGTAGCCATTGAATGTCTGGTAAACCAACTGCGACAAGAAGCATTCCTTCATCGCCAAGAGTTCCGCCGCCAACGGCGTTTGGAATTCAATCAGCGGCGAGTACAGGCATTCCAGCACATTGGGATTCGCCTTGAGCGCCATGACGAGGAACTTTTGCAACTCCCAATAGGCTTCCTGGGTAACGTCGTTCTCGAATTGTTCCGGAACTCCATACAACGACCAATGGCAGTCGGCCGGCGGCAGGTAAATGCCACGACGATCGGTGTCGCTATGCTCGGTATCAAGCCCGAACGCGCGCGAGCCTACGACGCAGCGAAAAATCACGCGATCGTACAACTCCAGCGCCGCCGGATCGTTGCCAACCGCTTCGTCGCGCTTGTAATGCTTGAGCAACGTGAGCTGTTCGCGCGTAAAGACCGCCTCGAAGTTGTCGGGAAAACGCACGCGATACGCCTGAG
>JBGSHH010000426.1:0-3293 GCA_041752355.1 Pirellulaceae bacterium
GCGAGGGAAAACCGTAAAGATGCGCACCGCTAATCGTCACGAATAGGTGTGGACAAGGTTGCGCGCCGGCGACGGCGATGAGTCGGGGATCGATGTTCATGGCTGCTCGTTGTTAACTGGTCGTTG
The DNA here is from genome assembly GCA_041752355.1 of Pirellulaceae bacterium. Taxonomy (GTDB): domain Bacteria; phylum Planctomycetota; class Planctomycetia; order Pirellulales; family Pirellulaceae; genus JAEZGD01. The sequence goes on from JBGSHH010000426.1 coordinate 127, forward strand.
CTCGCTCCGCGAACGATACGGCATCTTTGACTGGGAGTTCCGGCAGATGCTATTGGGGACGCTATCTCGCGCACGTTTCGTTCGCGGAGCGAACAACGATCAGGTGAAGGAACTATGGCAATTCGACCGCGAGCGCGGCGCGACGCGCTTTCAACAAAAAGGCATTCGCTCGTTCGTAATCGGGGCGCTCGGGCAATTGGGTTATACCAACTGCCGCGTTAAACTGCTGATGTAGCGCCGCGCGCCAGCGCTCCACCTCATCCCATGACCACTCGCCACGCTTAATCGCCAGCAATGTGTCGCGATGCTCTTCGACGCGCACCGGCACGTAACCGGACTCCAATACCGTAATGCCCGACCACAGCAAGCGAAGCAAGTGCATGACATGCTTCCATTTGATCTGACCGCGATTGCGCAAGTCGCCCGAGAGCTTCTTGAACTGCGACATCACGTAGCCATTGAATGTCTGGTAAACCAACTGCGACAAGAAGCATTCCTTCATCGCCAAGAGTTCCGCCGCCAACGGTGTTTGGAATTCGATCAGCGGCGAGTACAGGCATTCGAGCACATTGGGATTCGCCTTGAGCGCCATGACGAGGAACTTTTGCAACTCCCAATAGGCTTCTTGGGTAACGTCGTTTTCGAGTTGTTCCGGAACTCCATACAACGACCAATGGCAGTCGGCCGGCGGCAGGTAAATACCACGACGATCGGTGTCGCTATGCTCGGTATCGAGCCCAAACGCGCGCGAGCCTACGACGCAGCGAAAGATCACGCGATCGTACAACTCCAGCGCCGCCGGATCGTTGCCAACCGCTTCATCGCGCTTGTAATGCTTCAGCAACGTGAGTTGTTCGCGCGTGAAGACGGCCTCGAAGTTGTCGGGAAAACGCACGCGATACGCCTGAGGGTTCTCCGCAGACGATTCGGTAATTATCCCTACCGCGCCGCGCGGATGCACGGCCTTGCCATTGATCGCCCGCACCTCGATCAGCGCTACCACCTGCGTTCCCACAGGAATGATCCAATTGTTGTCGTGGGGTATCGAGGAATGGTCCATAAAACTTAGAGCGGGAAAACGAATCGCTGGTTCGCGCGGTCGTCGAGGTCGTTGTGCGCTCCACGAACGAAGCGGTGAGGGGCGGGACGAGGACGCTTCGTTGGCGGATAGAACAACGACAAGGGCTAAATCTCGGATGGCTTATGCACGACGTAGGCTATGCCATGATCGGTCAACAAGCCGAACATCCGCTGAATATGGTCGGCGTCGCGAGTTTCGACCGTACATAGGACATTGACCGCCGCGAAGTTCAGTCCACTAAAGGCCCGATCATGCGTCACATCCACGATGCTGGCACCCGCCTGTGCGATTAAGGACGCCAAGCGCGCGAGTCCGCCGGGGCGATCGCTGATCTGTGCCGTGAAGCGAGTGAGGCGACCATCGACCAACATGCCGATTTCGATCAGGCGATGCAAGCTCGTGAGATCGATGTTGCCGCCGCACAGTACTAACACCACACGCTTGCCTTGTAGTTCGGGCAATTGATCGGTAAGCAACGCGGCCAGCGCGGCGGCACCCGCGCCTTCCACTACCGCTTTCTCCAATTCCATCAATCGCAAGATCGCCAGCGCGATTTGTTGTTCGCTAACTTGCACCACCTTGTCGACATTGGCGCGGGCGATCTCGAAGGCATGCGCGCCGACTTGCGAAATTGCCAGACCGTCGGCCAGCGTGGGCTGTGTGTCAATCGCCACGGGTTCACCCGCGGCGAGCGACGCCGAGAAACTGGCGGCGCTGGCGGCTTCGACACCAATCACTTGCACTTCGGGACGCAAGCTCTTGATCGCCAGTCCTACGCCAGCAATCAACCCCGCGCCACCGATGGGAATCACAACGGCGTCGCATTCAGGCACTTGTTCCAACACTTCCAATCCCAACGTGCCCTGCCCCGCGATAATCGCCAGATCGTCGAAGCCATGGATATACATCAAGCCTTCGCTGGTCGCGATGCGCTGCGCGTGTTCCTTCGCGGCAGCGAACGTATCGCCGGCCAGAATGACTTTTGCGCCGAGCTTGCGGCAATTGGTTCGTTTGATCAGTGGCGCGAATTCGGGCATCACCACGGTGACCGGCACGCCCAGCAATCCGCCATGATAGGCCATCGCCTGCGCATGATTGCCGGCGCTGGCGGAAATCACACCCTTCTGGCGCTGTTCCTCACTGAGTAGTAGCAAAGCGTTCCGCGCGCCTCGTTCTTTGAAGCTGCCAGTGCGCTGCAGGTACTCCAGCTTGCAGAAGACTTGTGCGCCGCACAGATCCGACAGCGGAATCGACTCGGGGCAAGGGGTCGCCACCACGCCGGTAGCGATGCGCGAGCGCGCGAAGATGATGTCTTGAACGGTGAGTTGCACGTCGACACTCCGCCGCTACGGCCGTGCGATTCCCAACGAAACACTCGTCAGAGGAGGCCAAGCGAATCGAGTAGCAGAATATACTCCATACTATAGCGCAACGAGAGCAGCAGGTAGAGGATGGCGAGAGACTAGCCAGCGCTCGTCAGGAGCATCTTGAGCAATGCCGTTAATACTCCGAGCGTCATGCTGGTGATGGCGATCGCGCAACCGCTCCACCAACATGCTTTTTGGTGTGCAGCGAGCAATGTCAAATCAAGAACTTCGCCCGTGGAATGACGACGCAGAGTCGTGGCATAACGAAAAAGCATGTAGGCCAATATGCTCAGGCCAATCGTCATAATCAAACAGCGAATGGTGCCAATCAAATTGGTTCTGGCAGGCTGGACTTCGAGAGCCGCCAGATCCAAGGGCAATCGCAAGTAGAGCGAATAGATGTAAAAACCGTAGAGCGTGCAACCGCTTAGGAAGAGCGCGAAAACGACAGCCGCCATCCCACCCACCAGCACCGGCGTCCGCACCCTTCCAAACCATTGCTGCAGTTCCAACGGCGAGGGTGTCGGTGGCTCGGCGGTGTGTTCGATGTCTTTGGATTCGATCTGTTCGAGGTTCATAGTGCGTTAACTGGCAGGCGGTGCGAATCGGTCAATAAACTTGCGGACCGAGCGATGAATCGATGGCAGAATCGACGCCTGGAGCTTGGCCTCCGCTAGACTAATCTCCGTGCCATCGGTAGCCAGCAGCATCGTGGAGGT
>JBGSHH010000427.1:0-10266 GCA_041752355.1 Pirellulaceae bacterium
GGGCAGCGAATCGAAGGACTTACCTGGGTTTGTGGTGTTGCAATCGGGTCCGCGGGGCCCGCGCGCGGGTGCTTCGCTCTGGAGCAGCGGCTTCTTGCCGACATCGTACCAAGGGGTGCCCTTACGCGGCAAAGGCGATCCGATTCTGCATTTGCAAAGCCCCGCCGGCATCACGCGCGAAGCAGAGCGGGATTTTTACGATACCGTTGGCGCGCTCAATCGCGCGCGTCACGACGAGGTGGGCGATCCCGAAATCATGACGCGCATCAACGCTTACGAAATGGCCTTTCGGATGCAAACGAGTGCGCCGGAGTTGATGGATCTGACGCAAGAATCGGCTGACACACTCCAGCTCTATGGTGCCGAGCCTGGCAAGCCATCGTTCGCGGCCAACTGTTTGCTGGCGCGGCGATTGATCGAGCGAGACGTGCGCTTTGTGCAGCTCTATCACACCGATTGGGATCATCACGGCGATCAGGCCAACAATCTCAGCGAGGCGATCGAGAAACGTTGCTTGGAAGTCGATCAAGCCAGTGCGGCGCTGGTGCTCGATCTCAAGCAGCGCGGCCTCCTTGATGACACGCTCGTCATCTGGGGCGGTGAATTTGGCCGCACGCCGATGGGCGAAGTCCGCGCCACCATCGGCCGCGATCATCACGTCGACGCCTTCACCATGTGGCTGGCCGGGGGCGGCGTGAAGCCGGGATATCTGCACGGCAAGACCGATGAACTCGGCTTTGGGGTGATCGAAAACCAGGTCCACGTTCACGATCTGCACGCTACCATCTTGCACTTGCTCGGCTTTGACCACGAGAAGCTTACATATCGTTTTCAAGGCCGCGACTTTCGCCTCACCGACGTGCATGGGAAAGTGGTGAAAGAGATTTTGATTTAAAGTATCCATCACGCTCCGCGTGATGTTCCCCCATGTTGCTCCGTCACAGCAACCCGGCAGTCGTCGGCAGCGCAAAAGAGAATGTTTCGTGAGTAGCGATCTACTATCAGCGTCCAGTGGCATCCGCCAACGTACATTCCCCCGTCATAATTGCTATGTGCCATTGAAGATTGAGAGGACACGGCCGCAGGAATGCGATTGTCGAGAAAATGCGTAGATGAAGCTTTTCCCCCATCCAACACGGCTCCTTACGTTGTCCTTGTTGACGGCAATCCTGAGCTTGCTTGGCTGGCAGGTCATAATGAAAATCCGTGGTGACGTTCACGTCGCCGCGTTGCAACAAGCGGGGGCCAGCAATGTATGTCGGCTATCGAGCGTGGTACCGGGCAGTTGGGAGCAATGGATTGGGAAAGGCTATTTCACCGAGCGAACGATCGTGCATCTTCGGTTTAGCGAAGAGCTCAATCAGAGCTTAAAGAATGAGGCCGGCGGTCGAGAATTCGCGAACCACTTTTCCTCAATTCCCGCGGTTTCAGAGATCGTTGTATCGAATGTGCGATCAACAGAATTCACGTCGTTCCTTGAGAGTGGCTTGCCACAACTTATGGGTTTTGAGATTGCGGACAGTAAAATATCTGCTGACCTGATCGCCATGCTAAGCAAATGTCCTCGACTCAAGTCAGTAGAGTTCACAAATTGCAAATTTGAATCGGCGTGCTCCCTTGAGAAGCTGCGCCACGCTCAAGACTTAAAGGAACTCATCATTATAAAATGCGAACTGTCGGGGGTAAATTTGCACGATTTGGAATCGATCGGTTCTCTCCGCAGACTGATCGCTTTGGGCAATAAGTGTAACCTGACCGATTCGATGGCAATCGACTTGAAGTCGCATAGCAAACTCAAAGAATTGGAAGTGAGTAGCGAACTCTCAGAACGCGGCCTCGCTGCTTTGATGGCGAATTCATCCCTGGAGAAGATCGTGCTTCGTAGTCATTGCCTTGATGCTGCCTGCGTCAGCAAGTTTGCAAAGCTCCGACCCGATCTGGAATTAGACGTGTGGTTCGATGTTGAAAGTGACAGTACTGAATCGCCATTTGAATGAATGCGTGTCCGTTAACGATCGCCCTTCACAAAAGAACTTACCTTGCCTACGAAGGGGATGATCCCGTGCGTAGCCAAGGGATGGTTGCTCTTGCGGCATCACGCGGAGCGTGATGAACACTATGTTGTTACTGCATCTGCTCGCGCTCTTCATCGGTGAACTCGTTCACAACCACTTCGCCAGCGGAGCGCTTCTTGCGCATGCGACCGACATTGCTACCAGCCGACATACATGCGATGGCGTATTTATCGTTGGCGAAGTCCGCTGAACCACCCCGGTCAAAGCCCATCTTGCCAGCTTCGGCAAATGCATCTTGATTCGCACCCAGGAAGATGAATTGCCAGTTATAGACCTGCTGCTGGTGCTCGGTCATTTCCTTCACCTTTTCCTTGCTGAACTCGCGACTGGAATTCTCCTCGCCATCGGTCATCACCACGACCACCACCAGGCCAGGGCGATCGGCTTCGTTCATCTTCGCCAGTCGCTGCCCCGTTTCGCTAATTGCGCGACCAACCGCGTCCAGCAGCGCCGTGCCGCCGCGTGGGAGCAAGTGATAGTGTGGCACCTGGCTGATCGGCAGGCCGCGATGCACGAATTCGTACTCCGTATCGAATTGCACGAGCGTCAGCAGCGCTTCGCCTTCGTGCTTGGACTGCTCTTGGATGAAAGCGTTCACGCCACCTTCCGCGTCGGACTGAATCTCTTGCATCGAGCCGCTGCGATCGACGACAAGGGTGATATCGGTGAGGTTGAGATTCATAAGAGACTCCTAAAGATGAGAGATTTGGGAAGCATACGTTTGATATTCCACTCGTTGGCTATGAGGTGGACGATCTCTTGCATAGCCCTGGAGTGGCCATTCCTGGGGCATCACGCGGAGCTTGATGAACACTCTCGCGAACCTTTATTCGCTGCTCGCCTCCCTTTCTTGTGACGCTGGAGCCAGCTGGCGAGGCGGCTGCCTGCAAAGCAGTCCTAAGTGGGTTCGACTCCCATCGGCGTCTCTATCTCAAGGAGCCTGATCATGTACACCATCTTCACTTTTGCGACTTTGAGCCATTGCTCGGTCGTGGATTAGCGATTCGCTGATTCGCTCGGGCGATTGGCTCACACTCTCCGCTGCTGGTTCTTTCCTGTCAGTCTGTCGTCGCAATGTTTGCGCCGACCCTTCTATTCCTGTGAGAGTTTTCATGACACTAGATAAGCGTACGCGCGAGCAAATGCTCGCGCACTGTCAGCAAATCCATCCCGACGATGGCGTTGATCCTCGGGAGTATTTTAAGGCTCCTCGCCGGCAAGGCAAACGCGATCGCAAGACCGATCAGCTCTGCCGGCAAGTGTTCGAGACGTTGAGTCTCGTGCTTACCGGCGAAATCGACGACGAGCGGCTGCACAATCTGCAACTGGTCAGCGTCACGCCTGCTCCCGATGGTTCCCAACTGCTCGTCATGCTGGGTTGCGATCCGGAGTTCTCGTTAGACACCCTGCAAGACCTGCAGGTTCGCGTGCAAACGATTGGTGGTCGGTTGCGCTCGGCGGTGGCGGCCGCGATCACGCGTAAGCGGGCTCCTAAACTACTGCTGCAGGTGGTGAAACTGCCTGTCGAGGAGACCCGTCCATGAGCGAACCTGCGACGGAGGCCACGGTTAAACAGTGGCTGGTGGAACCGTATCCCGATGATGTGGCGGCGTCCCTCAGGCGGTTGGTCCGCGCAGGGGACGTGAGCTATATCGCCGTGATGCCGGACGTCCATCTGGCCAATGATGTTTGTGTGGGTACGGTCGTTGCCACCGGGCAACGACTGTATCCTGCCGCGGTCGGCGGCGACATCGGTTGCGGCATGGCGGCAGTCCGGATCGAAGGTGATGCCACGCTCTTACCAAGCGAGCCAATCGCCTTGGCGATCTTAAACGGGCTGCGGCAGGTCGTGCCGACCCATCGCCATCGCCAGCAACAATTGCCGGACGAACTTGTCGCCGCGCCGCTGAGCGACTCCAAGTTGGAGCGGCTCAAGCTACGCGAAGGACGAGTGCAGTTTGGCACGCTGGGACGCGGCAACCATTTTCTGGAACTCCAAGCCGATCAACAGAATCAACTCTGGTTGTTGATTCACAGCGGCTCGCGGGCCATGGGGCAAGCGATCACCGCCTGCCACGTTGAACGCGCGAGTCGCGATCGCAGTGGCTTGGTATTTCTGGACGCGCACTCCCCAGTAGGCAAAGCCTATCTGGCGGATGTCGCGTGGGCGCTGCGGTATGCGGAGCTTAACCGCTATGCCATGTTGCTCGCGGTGGAGAAGTTGCTGCAACAAACGCTTGGTGTTAGTTGCCTGCCGGATACCTACTTCGATGCCCATCACAATCATGTGCGCTATGAAGAACATCATGGCGAGCGTCTACTGGTGCATCGCAAAGGAGCGCAGTCGGCGGTCGCAGGTGAAGCAGGCGTTATCCCAGGTTCCATGGGCACTGCCAGCTTTCATGTCGTCGGACGTGGCTGTGCCCAGTCGCTGTGCTCCAGTTCGCATGGGGCAGGGCGGAAGCTGAGCCGGGGCGATGCTCGCAAATCGATCCCTGCCCGTCAACTCACTCGCGAGTTGGCTGGTGTGTGGTTTGACGAGAAGTTGACTAGTGACTTGCGTGAGGAGTCTCCTAGCGCGTACAAGGATATCTTCGCGGCAATGCGCGCCCAGCGCGAGTTAACGTGCATCGTGCGAGAGCTTCGTCCTGTGCTTTGTTACAAAGGAACGTAGTTCGATTTGATAGGTCCGCGGCGCAAACTCTTGGTTTGCGCCGCGGCCATTTCTATTCAGACAACTACGCCGTGAGCGCAATATTGACATACGCATGCACGTGCGGAGCGCCGCGGAAGTGCCAGACGAACGACGGTCCTTCGACGCGCCAAATGTCCCACACTTTGTCGTTGTCCAGATCGCCTTGTTGATAGAAAGCGAAGTGCAGCTTATCGAGCCCGCCGCTTTCCTTCAAAATGGCCATCACTTCGTCGCGATCTTCTTCGCGGTAGGGGCCAAGCAACGTCTTCAGCGTCTTCTCGACGAGTGCCTTTTGATCGGCGGTTAGCTCGCTCACTGCGATGCCTGGGAACTTGCCTTTACTGCCTTGCAAATCGACCGAGGACTCGACAGGCGCTTTGGCGACGAGCGCCGCGGCATGTTGCTTGGAATCGAGCGCGTTAAAGACTTCGTTCACTTGCTTGGTTTGATAGTGGAAGACGTTGTCCTTGGCGCTTTCCTCGCCGTGGCCATAGACGATCGGTCCACCAAAGGCGGCCTTATCGACGCTATCGCCGTCTGCCCGCAACGTGAGATGGCGACCGGTCAGTTCGAATTGGAACTTGCCCTTGCCTGGCTCGCCGAACACCGCCACGCTGTAAGCTTCGATACCGCCATCGTCGTATTCGGTTTGTTCCTTGAGCCGCTCGTAGCCGTCGGCCGTGGTGATGTTCTTGACGATCTCGTTGACGAGCGCCTTCTGGTCTTTGGTGTAGAAGTCGCTGCTGACCACAGGCTTGGTAATGTGCCAGTTCGCGTTGATCCGGCGGCGCAATTCGTGATCGAACTCAAAGCCGATCGTCTTCTTTTGTTCGTCCGATAGCGATTGATAGAAACGGCCGACGGCCGTTTCAGCGGCGCTGGTTGGCGAAGGAGCCGCATGGGCGAACCGATAGTCGAACAGCGGCGCGGCGGCAGCTACGACAGCGGCGGCTCCGACAGTGCGCACAAACGAACGACGATCGATACCGGTTTCGCAATCGGGGCAGGGGCGTGCTGGGCGGGAGGGCATAACCATCTCCTTAAGGTTGGGTGGGAGAGGACGGAGTATCCCGTGATTATAAGGATTGCCAGCCACAATGCGAGCAAAATTGGAGGGAATTCATGGGTTATGGCCCCACTAAAAACGCCGACACGCCCGAGGATTTGTTCCCCGGGCGTGTCGTTTATCAATCAAAGTGTGTTGCGCAAACCGTTAGTTCGCCCACCAGGCTTCGCCGGTCGGGGCCTTGGCACCATCGCGAATCGTGCCGACCTTTTCATCGACCTTCGATTTGCTGGCGACTTCCCAGGAGGTCACATCCACACCGCCGGAAGCGGTGATGATGTACTCGCGACCCGCCTTGATGAAGCTCGACTGCGTGGCGACTTGCTTGGGAGCATGCCACTTGGCGAGCTTGAGATTGTTTTCTTTGCCGAGAATCGTCGGCAGTTCCAACTTGGCGGTCGAAAGCATTCCTTCCTTCTCGATCAAAGCGGCCACCACACAGCAATCCATCACGTTGCGCAGTTCGCCAAAGATCGATTCCTTGACCGACAGCTGATCGTAGAGACCGTTCATGGTCTCGGCCCATTTCAACGCGATCGGGTTCTGCTTGCCAGTTCCCTTCACGCCGCCAGCGGCATCGATAAAGTCATCTTCGGTCAGGCACTTCACGCCAGGACCACGCAGTTCCCAAGCCAAACCATTCTCGCTCTTGGCGAGTGGTTCGTAGTCACAAGCCAGCCACCAACGCGGCATCATGTCCTTCGCAATGCCCGGCTTGCTCTTCATCATTTCGATGAAGCTCGGCAAGCCTTTGACAGGCGAAGCTTCCAAGCCCATGGCGATCCGCTTCATGCGGAAGTCGGCGGCCACGAGGACGCGCGCCAGATGGCTATCTTCCGGCACGCCGGTAACGGTGATCACTTGCGGACCCATCACCTTTTCGATTTGCGCTGGAATAGCGGCGTTGAAGACCTTCTGCTTGGCCAGGAATGCATCGAGATTGCGGCGCCCTTCGGCCGTCGGATCGATCGAGCAGCTAATGCCTTTCTCGCGCGCCGCAGTGGCGGTTTGCAAGGCGACGATCAAATCGTCGAGCAGAATCACAGGGCGATCGGTCGTCACGCCCACTACCGTGGCATCGTCGCGAACCTTCCAGCCTTCGCCGGGACCGGCCAACACGATGTCGTTCTCTTCGGGATAAATGAACACATACTGAATGCGCTGCAAGCCCGCCAGGAAGCGAACTTCGTCGGGCATTTGGCCGTGGTTGTCTTTCATCGCGTGTGCGACGGCGGCTTCCAAGCCGCGCAGCGACACCAAACGCATTTCGACAGGCTGTTGCAAATCGCCAGCGGGACGTTTCACCGTCGCACGTAGCGATTCGAGCAGATCCCGGCGCCCTTCGACGGGAGGTTGTCCCACCACGCCGTTGCTATCGATGGAAATACCACCGACATTATTGCCGCGGAATCCATTACAGAACTGCGCCCACGCAGGCATGGGCGAACTCGCCAGCAGGCAGGCCGCCATCAACAGCGCGACACGCGCGACCAAGCCTGTTCGCACCAATGAACCAATCGACATGACTAATCTCCTAAAAAGCGGCCTGCTCCGTCCCCTGAAGCGCACGCCGCTTAAGCAACTACCCCTGAACACTATCATCGTAGCGGAGAACTCCGCCGGTGACAAAATCACCTGGGCCGAGAAAACTATCCAGTACTATATTGATTGACGTCTCGCCAATCGCAAAAGCAATTTTTGGCAAGATAGTGAAAATCGATTGAACCCCAATCACTAAAACCCCTCTGTCGGGTTGTTTGTGTCGCTACGGCAGGCGAAAAGCGTCCCGCAACTCCTCAATCACCGCCGCCGACATGGGGGCGACGGCCCCAATCGACCGGCTATTGATGATTGCCTCGGCGGTCGTTTCCAACACTTCCAGCCGGTCGAAGGCGTCGAGAACGCTGGTCCCGACCACCAACACGCCGTCGTTTTCCAAAATCGCGGCCGGTCGCGCCGCGGAAACAAAATCGCCAATCTTGCTGTGCGCTTCGTAGTGGACACCATACGGCACGCGCTGTACATCGCGGAGAAAGACGTAACTCTCAGGAATCGTGCGGGCGTCGAACGGTACATCCGTCACACTGAACGCCGTCGCATTCACCGGGTGCGCAAACACAATCGCCTGCACTTCGGGATGCTGTTGATAGATGGCTTGATGGGCCAATGTGGCGCGACTGGGGCGCTGGCCTGCCTCGCAGGATGATCCACGGACCAATACCAGATCGTCGATCGTGAGTGTTTCCCGATCCGCTTGCGAGGGCGTGATCAAAAACGAAGTCGCATCCAGTCGCGCCGAAAAACTCCCTTCCGTGCTGATCAACAATCGCTGCCGACAACCGCGCTGTAGAAACGCGCATAGTTGCCGACGCAGTTCGCGCTCGCTGTTGGTGGCGTCGGCGAAAGTTTGGGGCGCGAGATTGACCTGCCGCGCATCCGAAAGCGCGAGTTGTGCTTCCGTGAGATAACGCAGCTCGCCCAGCCGCGCCGCCTTGAGGATCGTCTTGCCAGCGAACTCGAACGCTTCGAAGCGTTGAAAGGCTTGGGCCATATTGCCTCCGCCCACCACCACGCCGTGGTTCTCCAAGATCACGCAATCGACACCCGCCGTGAATGCTGTGGCGATGTTGTCTCCCAACAGCCGACTCCCAGGCAAGGCATACGGCGCGAACCCAGGCTCTCCGCAGACCGACCAGGCCTGCGGGAACAAGCGTGGGTTGGGCGTTTGCCGACAAATGCTGAATGCCACGAGCGCCACGGGATGGGCATGCACAATCGCCTTGAGGTCCGGCCGCGCCGCGTAGATCGCCTGATGAAACGGCAACTCCGACGACGCCGGATGCCGCCCCACAACCGAACCATCGGCGCGGACGCAGACGATGTCGTCGCGCGTCAGACTTCCCTTATCGACCCGCGCCGGCGTGATCCAAACGCCATCGTCGTCGCGAATGGAAAGATTTCCGCCGGAAGTGGTTGTCATGCGATAGCGATAGATCCGCTCCATCGTCTGCATGATTTCGTCGCGCGGATGCAACAAGGCACGGGCTGTCATGGTAGCGTTCCCTTACGGAAAAAACCATTATAATGGGTGGCACGCAAGCACGGCAAAACAACCCCCTATATGGTGCAAGAAACATTTCGTATTGTGCCTGCAACCTTCGACAGTTGAACAGTTTGCGCGTCACAATGCAATCGACGACCTACCCTCGCCACTGTTGTAATTGCGAACTCTGTTTGCCGCCTTGAAAACGCCGCAAAACAACCCCCTTCTCCTTGTTAGCGCGCATTACGATCGCAGTTATTCGATAGTATTATAATGTAATACATAATACTTGTCAACTATTGCTATGTAATTATTATGTAAAAATCAAGGCGTGGGGTAGGCGTCCCGCCTGCCGTATTGCCTCTTACGTAGCGATAGGCTGCCAACCAGTGGCTACAATGGCGCCGCGGACTCGCCACACCCTACTTGCCCACCTTGGAGACTAACCCATGCCGATGCCTTCGCGTCGCGCGTTTTTGCAAACTTCCTCCGCCCTAAGTCTGACGGCCGCTCTGCCGACCATGGCCCGCGCTGCTAATCCGCCGCGCATCAAAGTCGGACAGATCGGCACGGGGCATGCCCACGCCAACAAACTGTCGGTCTATCGTAAATCGCCGGATTACGAAGTGGTGGGGCTGGTTGAGCCGGACGCCAAACGCCGCGAAGCGGCCGCCCGGCAAGCGGCCTTTCGCGATTTGCCGCTGCTCACCGAGGAGCAACTGCTCAATACGCCTGGGCTGCAAGTGGTGTTGGTCGAAACGCCGGTCCGCGACTTGCTCGCCACCGCTGCCCGTTGCATCGCCGCAGGCAAGCATGTCCATCTCGATAAGCCTGCTGGCGAATCGTTGCCTGCGTATCGCGAGCTGCTCGCCGCCGCCGAGAAACAAAAGCTGCTGGTGCAGATGGGCTACATGTTTCGCTATAGCCCCGCCGTGCAGTTGCTCAAGACGTTTCTCAAGGAAGGTTGGCTCGGCGAGCTGTTTGAAGTCCACACGGTGATGAGCAAGGTGGTCGATCGCGGCACGCGCAAGCAACTGGCCGAGTATCCTGGCGGCATCATGTTCGAACTCGGTTGCCATGTCATCGATCTGGTCGTCGGCGTGCTCGGTAAACCGAACGCGGTTCGCTCGTTCGCCCGTAAGTCGGAGGGCGATGGTCTGGTCGATAACATGCTGGCGGTGTTTGAGTATCCCACGGCGCTGGCGAGTGTGAAATCGTCGGCCTTGGAAGTGGAAGGTTTTGCGCGGCGACAGTTCACCGTCTGTGGCACGCACGGGACCTTTCACATCCAGCCCCTCGATGCGCCGAATGTCGTTTACTCGCTCGATCGCGATCGCGGCGAGTACAAAAAGGGAACGCACGAAATCAAGTTCGGCAACTACGCGCG
>JBGSHH010000428.1:0-5476 GCA_041752355.1 Pirellulaceae bacterium
CCACGACGAGCACCAGGGCCATCAGGAGGTCCGGGAGGAGGACCACCTTGCGGTCGGTGTTCGTCATCCGTCAGTTTGCCATCTTTGTTCTTGTCGAGCTTCGTAAGCGCGGCGGTCGCGTCCTTCAGTTCTTCAGCGGAAATCACGCCATCGTGATCCACGTCCAGCGCCTCCATGAGTGGGTTTGGTGGTCGCCTTTCCTCACCTGGACCTCCAGGGGGTCCACCGCGACCTCGCGGCCCGTCGGGTGTTTGAGCGAATGCAATCGCCGCGTTGATTGCCAAAAAACCGAACGTCCAAATCCAGCGTTTCATCGGAACTGCTCCAAAAAGGGAAAACGGAACTGCTTCAATTGAACTGTCGCACCAGCGCTACTCTGTCTTGTTTTCAACACAGTACAAATGGCGATTGGACCGTAGCAATATCTGCCCAGCGCTAATCGCCGGCGTGGCGTTGAAATCGCTATCGTCGTCACTAGCGAACTGATTTCGCGCTAGCACCTTAAACTCAGGCTTGGCGGGGAGTACCAGTACGCCACTCCAACGCGTTGGCACATAGATCTTGCCACCGGCAATGACGGGCGAAGCATAAACGGGACGACCGCCTGCGTTGACGCCCGTTACTCGTTCGCGATAAACCAACTCGCCAGTGGTGGCCGAGATGCAAAACGCTTGGGCGTGATCATCGACCCAGTATAAATGGTCTTCGTGAAGTACCGGGGTGGCGACATAGGAACTGCTGCGACTGGACCATTGGACATGTGATTTCGTTACATCTCCTTCACCGCCGGCACGAACGGCAAGACTCCCCGCCGAACGATAACCGCCAAAGATAAACACGGTCTCACCCGCGGCAATGATGCTCGGACAGATATTGCCGGTGAGTTGATGTTCGGCGTACCACTTCATCTTGCCGGTATCTGGATTCAGCCCCCAGACTTCGCCCGCCAAGGCAATGACAAGTTCCTGCTGGTTGTCCTTGAGTGTCACGAGCAGCGGCGTGCCATAGGCGAGTTCCAAAGCGGCGCCTTCGGCTTTCCACACTTGCTTGCCAGTCGATTTATCGAGAGCGATGATCGACCTGCTTTCTTCGGCCGCATTCACAATCACCATGTCTTTGTACAAGATCAAGCTCGCGCCCGAGCCCCAGTGACGGTTGCTCGATTCCTTGCCCACGCTGGTTTGCCACAGCTGCTTGCCATCCAGATCGAACGCCAACACGCCGCTCTTGCCGAAGAAGCAATAGACGCGCTGGCCATCTGTCACCGGCGTACTGCTGGCATAGCCATGTTCCGAAATATAGCCTTGATAGGTGTCTTCCGGCGATTCGCCTGCGATCGTTTTCGTCCAGCGAATAGTACCCGTGTTACGATCCACGCACACCAAGTGGCGTTGCAGTGCTTTGATGTCTCCGCCATCACGTTTGGGAACGCCATAGCCGGAATAGCAGGTGACAAATACACGATCGCCGATCACGATCGGACTCGAAGAACCAGGTCCAGGCAATTCGACCTGCCAGCGCAAGTTGTCGGTGCTGCTCCACGAAACAGGCAAGCTCGTGTCGGAGCTAATGCCGGCATTATTGGCACCGCGAAACTGCGTCCAATCTTCTGCCAGACTGACGCGCGGTAGCGCGAACATGCCGCTGGCCAGCAGCAAGAGAATCAGGGCTCGATCTACAAATGTCTTCATGAAAGCTCACTCCACAACGCGAAAGGCGTCGTTCTTCTTGATGGCCAGGGGACGAGCGTCGTCGCCGAACTCGATGTGACAATCGAGCCACACGCCGAGCGAGGCATCCTGGGGGATTTCGATTTCAACCGTCACGGTATTTCCATCACGAGCGATGGACTTTGCCTCATACGGGCCGATCTGCACCCAGGTCGGCTTCTCTTTAGGAAGCTGTTGCCGACGAGCGTTCTCCGGCGCGAGTTCAATCGTCAACGAATGTTTCTTGCCGCGCGCGGCGGTACCAGGTCGTACCGCCGTGATTGTCGCTTCTTGGCCAGTCCCTGGCTGCGTGTTGTCTTCCAGCGCGCCGGTGCCGGCTCGCGCCAGGCCGCGACTATTGGAAGGTTCGACAACGCCTGCATAGCCGCCGATGATGTAAGGAAATCGCCCTGGCGTAACGTGATAGTGATAACCCCGCGCGTCATCCTGATGGCCATTGCAAACATCTAGCGCCTGCTTGCCTGTGAGATCTTTCGCCTTGGTGTCAGCGGCTTCAAAGGGACCGTAAATCGGGAACCCATCAAACGCGAAACCGATGATGGGCGAGTGCTGTTTGCCGTCGTCCACAAACGGCGACTTCACGCAGGTAGGATATTTGTGATAGTGATAAACGCCAGTCTGCTGCGGATGTCCACAACAAGCGTCGAGCCACACTTCGGAATAGCCTTCAACGGCGTTCATGCCTCCCTGTTCGAAAGGATTGAAGAACACCACGCCATTGAGCGCGGTCCCAATCGGCCCCATCGGCAAGCGCGTGATCTTGCCGGACAGTTTTGGCTTTAGCGGCATGCGAAACGTAAACTTCTGAACGCGAATTGAGTTCGGATTGCCGCTATTGGGGAAGATCGCCGTCGGATGGTTGGGATAGCCTTGGCTCTCGATAATGAGGAATTGCTGGTCGTGGCTCAGTCGCACGTTGTCGATGCCGTCTTTATTCGAGTCTTTCGTATGGTACGAAAACAAATCCACAAACTTGTCCGCATCTTGATAGAAATAGACCGGCTTATCCCCTTCCTGCACGAACCAGCGCCCGCCGATGGACTTGAGGTTCGCCGGAGACTCCGCCGACACGCTACCGCAGGCGACCAACCAAGTCAGACAGAACAGCCCGAGTCGCGTCAATGAGGTCATCGTAGATACCTTTGCAAGCAGATGAAGCGAGGAGCATTTGCGATGCATCGTAACAAACCCAAGCTTAAGGGAAGATGAAGCGGCAAGTACTTTTTCAGAGATTTTCGCGTCAGTTATGCCTGTTGATAAAGTCGGCGACTTTATCAACAAACAGGATGAAAACGAGTGGTTGGTGGTCGATGGATAAGGGTGAGGCGCGGCATTCGCCATCACGTCTGTTGCCGCTTCGTCTGTTTCACGGAATAGGCTGGAACAATTCCGAATGTTTGCGGCGTGGATTTGAATTTCCACCCTCTCTTCGATCACGATCACGGCATCGCGAGGCATGGGATGCTGATTGTGAAAGCGTGAACGTGGATCAGCCACGACGGTGATGTCGGGTTCTAGTTCGCTGGCCGAAAATCTAAAGCTGCGTTGGATAACGCCATTGCACCAAAGACTACCCGCTGCTTTCCACCGTATTACTGGCCTGCGGCAGTCGCACTGTAAACTCACTGCCTTCACCTTCGACGCTGGTGCAACGAATTTCGCCGCCGTGGGCGCGCACGATGCTTTGCACAATCGCCAGCCCCAGTCCCGCGCCACCAGAGGCGCGGCTGCGCGCGGCGTCGGCGCGATAGAAGCGCTCGAATAATCGCGGCAGTTCGTGGCTCGCAATGCCGGGGCCGGTATCGGCAACTTGCAACTGCAATCCCTGATGGTCGCTTGTCAACGTGACGCGAACCTGGCCACCAGACTGATTATGCAGGATAGCATTGCTGACCAGATTGATGACCACCTGCGACATCAAGGCCGGATCGCCATCGTACTCGACTGGCTTAATCGCGGACGCGAATTCGACCTGCTTTTCCCTGGCCAAGGGCTGCAACAGGTCGAGGCATTCCTGGACGACTTCGCCGAAATCAAAGGCCGTGCGATCGGGCAAGAGCTTGCCAGCATCGGCGCGCGCCAAGAGCAGCAGTTGCTCCGCCAGTGATTTCATGCGCCGCGCGGCGCGCTGACTGGCGAGCAGCGCCTCGCGCGTGGTGTCGTCGCAGGTTCCCTGTGTCAATGCGAGTTCGATTTGTCCCAGGATAATCGTCAGCGGCGTTCGCAGCTCGTGGGAGGCATCGGCCGCGAAGCGCGCTTGGTGGTGAAAGTCGGCTTCCAGTCGATCAAAGGCGGCGTTCAAGGTCGTCGCCAAGGTGGCGAGTTCCATATCGATGTTGTGCGTCTCGATGCGCGCCGCAAGATTCTCGGCGGTGATGCCGGCAGCCGTTTCGCTCATCTGCGCTAATGGCCGTAGCGAACGGCGCAAGACGATGGTGCCGCCAACGGTTCCCAATATAACCGCCGCCAAACCAGACCCCAGCAACAACCAACGCCAACCTGCCAACTCATTGAATTCTCGCCGCACCGATTGACCGACCATGACGACCGAGCCATCTGGGCCAGACACGAATGCTTCGCGATGATCGCGACGAGGACGGACCAAGACCGTCGTCTCATCGCGAATGACAGGCACGTCCTCATAAGCCATCGTCGGCGCATTGGGCGAATGTTGCCAGATGCGACCACGTTGATCCCAAACGATGAAATACGCCAGGTCCTGTCGGTCGCGCGGTCGCGGCGACTCGCGGCGCTGGGGTGTGCCAGGTGGTGGTGGCGGGCGATCCGCTGGCGGCAAGAAAATCCGTACACCCTGTGGCGATAGGGCCAGTTCGCTCTCCGACCGTTCCGCTGCGTTTAGCGCGCCCAGTGTCGTCGCCAGTAGTTGTGCCTGCGCTTCCAATTCGGTGTCGATCTGGCGGAACGTCGCTCGGTCGATGCTGAAATAAACCAACAACCCGAGGCTGCTAACGACGAGCGAAAGCGTTGCCGCCTGCCAGAGCCAAAGACGACGAGCGAGGGATTTAGCCATCGATGAAGTATCCCTGGCCGCGTCGTGTATGAATGAATTCCTTGCCGAGCTTTTTGCGAATATTCGAGACGTGAACTTCGATCAAGTTCGACAACGTATCGTCATTCTCGTCGAACAAATGATCGTAGATCATCGTTTTGGTCACCAGTTCGCCGCGACGCAACGCCAAGAGCTCGACCAGAGCATATTCCCTGCCAGTCAGCATCACCGGAGATTCCGCGCAGGTCACGATGCGCGCCGCGGTATCGATGGCGACGTTGCCAATTTCGATGCGCGAACTCGCCTGGCCTACGCCACGGCGGATGATGGCGCGTAGTCTGGCCAGTAGCTCACTCGTCTCGAACGGCTTGACGACATAATCGTCCGCGCCGCCGTCGAGCCCTTGGATGCGATCGGCCACGGCATCGCGCGCCGTTAGAATCAGCACCGGCGTATTGGAATCCGCGCGCAACTGTTGCAGCACTTGCCAGCCATCCAGTTTGGGAAGCATGATATCCAACACAATGGCGTCGTAGGTCAAGCCGCGTGCCTTCGCCAGCCCTTCCAAACCATCGTGCGCAACGTCCACGGCATAGTTAGCGGCGCGCAAGGTCTTGGCCAGCACATCGCAGAGATCCGGTTCGTCTTCGACAATGAGAATGCGCATCAACGTAGTTTAACCTACCTCTTGGTGATTTTGGTGACTTGGTTTGCGCAAGTTGAAACGCCGGAACAA